>JANLQZ010000773.1:0-3537 GCA_031368125.1 Betaproteobacteria bacterium | reverse complement strand
CTGGTGCTGGATGATGAACAGCATCTCGTTGTGGTCGGGCGACAGCGGCACCTGCGCGTGCAGGATGTCGTCCAGGTGCAGGTAATCGCCATAACTCATGGACTGGCTGAAGTCCAGTTGCGCCATTTCCTGCGCCACGATGTGCTCGGGAGTGCCCACCGGGGTACCGTCGCTCGGCGGGCTGCGGTGCTGACCACCGTCGGGCGGCGGCGCGGTGCTCATTGGTATACCTTCGCTTTGCGAGCAGCGGTGCGCGCTTGCCCGAGGCGGCTCGGCGCGGTGCCCATTCAGGTCACCGCCTGTTTCTGGTTGAATTCGGGGCGTTCCCACTCGCTTGTTTCCAGCACCAGGCGCAGTTGTTCGACCGCGTTCCAGACATCGGCATATCCGAGGTACAGCGGCGTGAAACCAAAACGCAGGATGTCGGCATGTGCGCCACCGTCACCGGCACGGAAGTCGCCGATCACGCCGCGCTGGATCAGCGCCTGCATGATCGCGTAGGCGCCGCTGGCGCGTGTGAGGCTGACCTGTGAGCCGCGTTGCGCATGCGCCCTGGGAGTGGCCAGGCCCAGGCCGTGGCCGGCGCAGCGCTGCTCGACCAGTGCGATGAACAGGTCGGTCAGCGCCAGCGACTTGGCGCGCAGCGCGGTCATCGCGTCCAGCCCGGGCACGCAGTCGCGCGCGGCCAGCACACTGTCGAGCCCGCAATCAAGCGCGGTCATGCTCAGGATCGGCTGCGTACCGCACAGGTAACGTGTGATGCCCGGCGCCGGCAGGTAGTCGGGCGTGAACGCGAACGGCGCCGCGTGGCCCCACCAGCCGGCCAGTGGCTGCCAGAAGCGATCGGCATGGCGCTTGTTGACCCAGACGAAGGCCGGCGCGCCCGGGCCGCCGTTGAGGTATTTGTAGCCGCACCCGACCGCGAAGTCGGCGCCGGCGCCGTCCAGGTCGACCGGCACCGCGCCGGCGCTGTGGGCCAGGTCCCAGACCGTCAACGCGCCAGCCGCGTGTGCCGCGGCCGTGACGCCGGCCATGTCGAACATGGCCCCGGTGCGGTAGTTCACGTGGGTCAGCATCAGCACCGCGACCTGGTCGCTCAGCGCCGCGGGCAGATCGAGCGCGTCGACCAGCACCAGGCGGCAACCGCGCTCCTTGCACAGGGCCTCGGCGATGTACAGGTCGGTCGGGAAATTGCTGCGTTCGCTGAGCACCAGCTTGCGCCGCGGGTGGTCCTGCGCCGCGATGGTGAGCGCCGCGCCCAGCACCTTGTACAGGTTGATCGACGTGGTGTCGGTCGCCACCACCGACCCCTTCGTCGCCCCGACCAGCGAGGCGATCTTGTCGCCCAGGCGTTGTGGCATGTCGAACCAGCCGGCGCTGTTCCAGGAGCGGATCAGGCCGACTCCCCACTCCTGGGTCAGGGCATGCGCGACGCGCGCGGCCGCGGTGCGCGGCAGCGGGCCGAGCGAGTTGCCATCCAGGTAGACCACGCCGTCGGGCAGCGAGAACAGGTCGCGCAGGTGGCGCAGCGGGTCCAGGGCGTCACGCTGCTGGCAGTCGTGCAGGGAAATTGCGGTTTCGGTCATGGTGTGGGGTCGGTTCGCGGCTTGCCCGCCTTTGGGCCGGCGCCGTCGCCAACGGGGCCCATCATGCCAGCGCCCGCAGCACCGCGCGCACCGGGCTGGCGTCGGCGTGGGTCAGCTTGAGCGGCAACGCGATAAGCTCGTAGTCGCCCTCCGGAACATCGTCGAGCACCAGGTTCTCGAGCACGCGCAGGTTGCGGCGCCGGACCACCTGGTGGCTGGGCAGCGCCTTGCTTTGCGCGGGGTCGATGCTGGCGCTGTCGATGCCGACCAGCAGTACACCGAGGTCGGCCAGGCGCTCGATCGTCTCGGGTGCGAAAGCCGGCAGGTCGGCGTCGAACCGTTCCTGCGGCATGTGCTGGTAGGTCCGCACCAGCACGCGCGCGGGCAGGCCCTGGATGGCGTGGGCGATATCGGACCAGGTCACCAGCGGCGTGCGGCCGATGCAGTGGATCACGCGGCACGGGCCGAGGTAGGGGCCGAGGTCGAGCGCGCCGATCGCGGCGCCGGCGGGGTCGTAGTGCAGCGGTGCGTCGGCATGCGCGCCGCAATGCGGCGACAGCGTGATGCAGCTGACGTTGACCGGGCAGTCGGGCGTGATCGTTGCCGACCAGCGTTGCTGGTAGCAGGTGTCGCCCGGGAACACCGGGGCCAGCTCATGCACGGGCGGGGAGATATCCCAGATCTTCTTCATGGCGCAACGAAGTTATCACCGCCAGCATCCCGCGGTGTCGGTTATCCGCAACAGCGCTCGAAAATAGTTTAGGCCTCAAGCAATCAGGCGCCCGCCGGCGCAGCGTGGCAGACCGCCTCGATGTTGTTGCCGTCCGGGTCGATCACAAAGGCGCCGTAGTAGTTGGCGTGGTAATGCGGGCGCAACCCGGGCGCGCCGTTGTCGCGTCCGCCAGCGGCAACAGCGGCATGGTGGAACGCGTCGACTGCCGCGCGCGTGCCCGCTACCCAGGCCAGGTGGCAGCCGGTCGTGACCGGATGTCCGCCATGGGGCGACGGTCCGTCGATGAACCAGGTGTCGATGCGCGCACCCTCCGGTTGCGTCGCGTCCGGCGTGCCGAACCCGATGATGTTGGAGCCGTCGAAGTTGCCTTCGAACTGCAGCCGGTAACCCAGCGGCGCCAGGGCCGCGGCGTAGAAAGCCCTGGTGCGCGCCATGTCGGCAACCCGGAACGTCATGTGGTCGATCATTTCCGCTGTCCTTTCAGACGGCCAGTTTTCCCAGCAGCAGGTACTCCATCAGGGCCTTTTGCGCATGCATCCTGTTTTCGGCCTCGTCCCAGACCACCGATTGGGGGCCGTCGATCACCTCGGCGTCGACTTCCTCGCCGCGGTGGGCCGGCAGGCAATGCATGAACAACGCACCCGGCGTGGCGGCGCGCATCATTTCCTCGTCGACGCGCCAATCTGCGAATGCGCGCTTGCGGGCCTCGTTCTCGGCTTCGAAACCCATGCTGGTCCAGACGTCGGTGGTGACCAGGTCGGCGCCGGCGCAGGCCAGCAGCGGGTCCTTGAAGACCTTGTAGCTTTCGCTGGAGCGGATGCCGGCGACCGATTGGTCGACCTCGTATCCGCCCGGCGTGCTCAGGTGCACCCTGAAGCCCAGGATCTCGCTGGCCTGCAGCCAGGTGTTGGCCATGTTGTTGCCGTCGCCGACCCAGGCCACGGTCTTGCCCGCGATCGAGCCGCGGTGCTCGATGAAGGTGAAGATGTCGGCCAGGATCTGGCACGGGTGGAATTCATTGGTCAGCCCGTTGATGACCGGCACGCGCGAATGCGCGGCGAAGCGCTCGATCTTGGTCTGCTCGTAGGTGCGGATCATTACCAGGTCGACCATGCGGCTGATGACCTTGGCACTGTCTTCTATCGGTTCGGCCCGTCCCAGCTGGCTGTCGCCGGTGGTGAGGTGCACCACGCTGCCGCCCATCTGGTACATGCCGGC
>JANLQZ010000086.1:0-3991 GCA_031368125.1 Betaproteobacteria bacterium | reverse complement strand
TGGAATTGTTGAGGTTTTCCATATTCAAGACCCCGTTCGCCCTGAGCTTGTCGAAGGGAGCCTGTCGAAGGGCTCGCGAGCCCTTCGATAGGCCGCCATGACGAGCGCACGCGCCGCCCTCACCCTTCACTCTTTCGTCACCTTGAGGTAGTAGGTGATGTCCTGCGGAGTATTGCCCGCGGTGCAGCCGGTCGCGGTCCATCGGATGGTGTGCGCACCCGGGCGCATCGGTTGCACGAACAGGTAGTAGCCTTGTTCGGCAGACGGGCTCAAGGCCAGTTCCGGAATGGTGGACTCGTCCCCGCCAAACAGGTTGCCCGGAGGCATCTGCACATTGAACAGGGGCGACTCACTGCCCGTTGGTCCAGTGAAAAAGCGTGTGGGCCGTTCCACCCTGGAGCCGTCGATCCAGACCGAAATCCTGGCCGGCATCGTGCAACTGCCAGCGCTGCGCACATACGCGGCCGTGCGAGTATCAGCAGGGTCGTTCAGGAACGCAAAGTAGCCGATGTTGATGAGCGGGAAGAACAACGCCTTGCCAGCCGGGATCGAGCAACTGCGCGTAACCGGTTCAAAGCCACCAGCCAGAAACCACACATCACCGACCTGTCGCCGGTCGCAATTCGCACCAGTCGTGTCAAGCAGAGGATTCCCGTCAGCCGGAATGCCAAGGGCCCATTGCCACCACTGTGCCGCCCAGCGCCCGTAGCTTTGGCCGGCAGGAGTCGAATCGATCGGCATGACGACCGCCGCCCCGCGACCTTCGGCCCACGCGGGGGCGCCTGATCGTGCCGTGTCAGGGGCCTGCGCAGATGCCCTTGCACCGTCGCACGCATCCGGATGTGGCAAGCAGCGTCCTGCCGCATTCGCCCCACCTGCCCATCCCGACGCCACGAGCAACCCACCGGTCAACCACAGAATGTTCTTCTTTTTCACTTGTTTTCTCCAACGTCCCGGATGATGTGACAGAAACCCACACAAGCGGGACATCCCGGCGGATCTTGTGCCCTGACCGTCCATTCGCCGCGAGCAGGCGCGCGGCGAACCGGCAGCCGCCGGGGACCACGCCGTTTGGCGGTGACTCGGAAGGCCTACCGATGCTCCGAAGTTTTTCAAGGCCCACGTTGAGCAGGCGCAACGTTTGCGCGCGAAGTTGCGCGGCGGCGTTGTCGGCGCGACGGGGCGGTGCCAGCCGCTGCACTGCGTCGACCGGCAACAAGGCGCCGAACTTCTCGGCCAGATACAAAAGGATCGCGCCGGACTCGAACACGCGGATCGGCGTCGGACCGCTGTGGTCCACCAGCGCCGGGATCTTGGAGTTCGGGTTCGCCGCCACGAATCCGCTGCCGAACTGCTCGCCCTGGTTGATCTTGATCAGCCATGCGTCGTACTCGGCTCCGTGGTGACCCAGCGCCAGCAGCTCTTCAAGCATCACCGTCACCTTGACGCCGTTGGGCGTGGCCAGCGAGTAGCGCTGCAACGGATGGCGGCGCAAGGAACCGGAGCGCCGATCGGTGTGTTTAACATGCGGGGACTATCGAACAAGAGGGCCACTGCGCCGGCGACAGGTCGACCGTGCCTGCCGGTTCACACGCCCGAGCGTTCGTGCGGCGCGGTGCAATGCCAGCCGTCGCCAGCAGTGGCAGGCGGACGCGACGGGTCGGTCAGCCACCAGCGCCGAATGGCCAGCCACGCTGGACTGCCGAAGGCGGGCGCGCGCGATGCCCAACCGCCAATCTGAGCGTCGGCTTTTGAGAAAATCGGCCGCATACATTGGCCTGGGTGCGGCTGTTCAACCCGTGGAGATGTTCGCTGCTTGCCGGTCGTTGGTACTTCGGTTTGTCAGTCGGCGATGTGTTGATCAAATTATCGGTACGTCCGCACGCTGGCCACTGCCGCGCGATCCCTGATTTCATCGCACGCCACGGCCTGTGACGGACAGGCGGCTCCCGCAAGAGAATACATTCGTCGTGACAAGTTCAGCAGCATGACAGGAGCGCCAATGGACAAGCCCATCCTCTATGTTTTCAACATCTCCCACTTTTGCGAAAAAGCGCGCTGGGCGCTGGACCATTTCGGCGTCGCCCATCAGGTGCAACATGTGATGGTCGGCACGCATCGGCGCATCGCCAGAAAGCTTGGCGCGGCGAGTGGTTCTGTGCCGTTTCTGCACGCCGGTGATCGTGTGATCGCGGGTTCATCCGCCATCGTCGATTGGGCCGACGCGCAGCGCGCTGCCAACGCGCCCAGCCTCGCTGGCGATGATCCCGTGCAAGTGCGCGCAATCGAAAAGCGCGTCGACGATATTGCAGGTGTGCATGTTCGCCGTTTCTTCTATTCCGATGCGCTCACCAACGATCCCGGGTCGGTCCGTCCCATGTTTTCGAACGGCCTGCCAATTTGGCAACGAATGGCCGTCACCATGGCCTGGCCAAAAATCGTGACGGTGATGATCAAGGGGATGGACCTGGGCCCGGCACAAGGCCTGGAATCGCGCGCAATTGTGGAACGTGAACTGGCCTGGCTCGACGGGCTTCTGGCCGATGGTCGGCCCTATCTGACCGGAAACCAATTTACCCGCGCCGACATCACCGCCGCCAGCCTCCTCGCGCCGCTGGTCGGTCCCAAAGAACATCCAACTTACGCCGCAGCGGTCTACCCGGCGGTTGTAGCGGCGACGATGCGAGCCTGGGCGGAACGACCGATTTTGCGCATGGTCCGGGAGGTCTACGCGTCGCGGCGATAACGCGACCAGTGCCCCAGACATGTTCCGTCCGAGGATCGTTCAATCCGGGCTGCCGGTTTGAACCGACCAACCTGAAGATGCTGGAACCGTTGCGCTGAGCCAACCTTGCGGCTGCTGGTCTAGGCAACGCGAACGGCTGCACGGCGGCTCAAGACCCGCAGAAGACTAACTGCCGGCCTTCGCCGTCCGGGCACGTAAGACAGCAATGTGCCACATACCCGCCGTTCAGGCATACACTGATCTCCACCCTGGCTCAATTGGGTGCACTGCTCTCGGATCCCCAGCGCGTAAGTTTTCTCACGATGAGGATATGGCCCCAATGAACATCCGGCGCAGATCTTTGGTTGCCAGCGGGATGACACTGCTCGCAGCACCTAGCGCCGTGTTTGCACAGACGCCGGGGAAGACCCCCCGGATCGGGTATTTGTCATTGCGCTCCGGGCCTGAGAGCCAGGACGAGGCCTTCCGGCAAGGGCTGCGTGAACTGGGCTACGTCGAGGGGAAAAATATCTCGGTCGAGTACCGATGGGCCGATTCGAAGCCTGACCGCATCCCGGCGCTCGCGGAGGAACTGGTCCGTCTCAAGGTGGACGTCATCGTTTGCGCCGGTGGCGGTACGGCAGTGATCCTCGCCGTGAAGAAGGCGGCCAAGACGATCCCGGTCGTCTTCCATACGGGCGGCGACCCCGTGAGCGCCGGGTTCGTTGCAAGCCTCGACCGGCCGGGTGGAAACCTCACCGGCGTAAGCGCTCTAACCAGCGACCTGAACGAGAAGCGACTCGAGCTGCTCAAGCAGATGGTTCCCGGCGTCTCTCGAGTGGCCGTTCTGGTGAATCCGACGTCGACCAACGCGGCGGCCTTGAAGGGATTGGAGGCTGCGGCCCGCACGTTGAAGGTGAAGCTGCAAGTCGTCGAAGCGCGCGATCCCCAGGCGATCGACGGTGCATTCGCGGCAATCAAGAGAGATCGGCCCGACGCTCTTCTCGTGGCGAACAGCCCGATGTTCTTTGCCGAGCGAAAACGAATCGTCGGCTTCGCCGCGCAGAGCCGGCTGCCGGGGATCTTCGAGTGGCGGGAATTTTCCGAAGCCGGGGGCCTTCTGAGTTATGGCGCGAGCCTCGCCGACAATTACCGGCGCCTTGCCAGCTACGTGGACAGGATTCTCAAGGGCGTCAAACCGGCCGACCTCCCCGTGGAGCAGCCCACCCGGTTCGAGCTGATCATCAACGCCAAGACCGCCAAGGC
>JANLQZ010000673.1:0-1873 GCA_031368125.1 Betaproteobacteria bacterium | reverse complement strand
CTTCCGGGTCAGCTCTTTCACCGACCCCCACCTGGCGTCGGTCGCGTTGCGTGAACGACCGAACGACTTCGATCTGCTGGTGACCGACTACAACATGCCGGGTTTTTGCGGCGTCGACCTGCTGCGCCAGGCCAGGATCGTCCGGCCCGACCTGCCGGTGGCATTGGCGTCGGGTTATGTCACCGCGGAAATCGAGCAACAAGCGTTCGCGGAGGGCGCCGGCGCGCTGATCCACAAGCCCAACGACGTCGAGGAATTCTGCGAAATTGTCCAGCAGCTGGTGCACGGCAACGGTGCCAGCTGACATCAAGTTTCTTTACGCCGACGGCGCCCTGCTGGTGCTGGACAAACCGGCCGGGCTGCTCTCGGTACCGGGCCGCGGCGAGAACAAGCAGGATTGCCTGAGCGCACGCGTACAGAGCCGGTACCAGGACGCGCTGGTCGTGCACCGGCTCGACATGGCCACATCCGGCCTGATGCTGATGGCGCGCGGCAAAGCGGCGCAGCAGTTGTTGAACCGGGCGTTCGCGCAGCGGCAGATCACCAAGAGGTACGTGGCGCTGCTGCACGGCCGCCTGGCGCCGTTTCCCGGAGAATGGGGCCAGATCGACCTGCCGATCGCCCTGGATTGGCCCAACCGGCCACGCCATGTGGTGCCGGCCGAAGGTGGCAAGGCCAGCGTCACGCGCTGGCGGGTGCAGGAAGGCGGGGGCGCGGTGCATACGCGGGTGGAGCTCGAACCCGTCACGGGCCGGTCGCACCAGTTGCGGGTCCACATGCTGGCCATCGGCCACCCCATCATCGGCGACGCGTTGTACTTCGACCGGCAGCCGGTGCAAGCCCCGCGCCTCATGCTGCATGCGTCGCAGATTGCATTGCTGCACCCGCTGGGCATGCAGCCGATGCAGTTCAGCTGCGACCCGGATTTCTGAACCGGCCCGCTTCAGGCCGCAACCACCGGCAGTGCCAGTGTCGCCTCCAGCCCGGGGTGCGCATTGCGAAAAACCAGGCTGCCGCCATGCGCCAGCGCCACCAGCCGCGTCAGGTGAAGGCCGAGGCCGACGCCACCGGTGCTGCGTTGGCGGGCCGCGTCGGTTCGGTAGAACGCCTGGGCAAGATGCGCCAGCTGTGTGTCATCGACACCGGGGCCAAAATCCCGCACCACCAGTTTCAGCTGCTGTTGTTCGGCAGTCAGCAGCACCAGCGCAGCCTGGGGGGACGCACCGGCGTGGCGCACGGCGTTGTCGAGCAGGTTGCGCACCGCCAGCCGCACCCGTGCCGGGTCCAGCAGGGTTGTCGGCAGGCCGGCCTCGACCTGCAGGCGCAGCTGCTGGAATGTGGCCCGGGCCGCCACCACCTCCCGCACCAGGGCAGCCACGTCGGCGCGTTCCAGGTTGAGCGCAACGTGTGCGCCCGACAGGCGTTCGCTTTCCAGCAAGTCCGCGATCATGTCGCGCATTTCACCCAGGTCGCGCAACAAGGCATCGCGCGCCACCCGGGTATCGGCGGCCTCGGGCAGTAGTTCGGCATTCAGCCGGGCGCGCGTCAACGGCGAGCGCAACTCGTGGCTCATGGCCAGCAACAAGGCGCGCTTGCCTTCGAGCATCTTGTGGATGTCTTGCGCCATGGTGTTGATCTGCGCGGCGAGGTCGCCCAGTTCGTCGTGGTGGCGTACGGCGATCGGACGATCGAACTCACCGCGACCGAAGCGTTGCGCGCCGGCGCGGATATCGTCCAGCGGGCGCAGCAGCCGGCGCACATACGCATAGGCCGTGGCGGTCAACACCAGCAGCAGCGCCAGCGTCAGCCAGCCGATCAGCCGCGGCTGGCTCTTCCAGGGCAGGTCGCCCAGGCCCAGGACCACGCGGTGACC
>JANLQZ010000582.1:0-1861 GCA_031368125.1 Betaproteobacteria bacterium | reverse complement strand
CGGAATTGCACCAGCGCGTGCTAGAAAGTTTCCTGCGCCAGGGCATGATGGCCCACCTCGGCGCGCGCCTGGTGCGCGTCGCGCCGGGGTTGTGCGAGGTGGCCTTGCCGTATTCGGACCGGGTCGTGCAGCAACAGGGTGGATTTCATGGCGGTGCGGTGGGTGCGCTGGCCGATATCGCCGGCGGATACGCTGCACTGACCGTGATCGCGCCCGGGATGGAGGTCACCACGGTCGAGTTCAAGATCAACTTCCTCAGCGCGCACAAGGGGGGCAGCCTGCATGCCACCGGGCGGGTTGCCAAGGCGGGAAAACGCATCATCGTGACCACGGCGGAGGTGGTGCATGTCGCCGCCGACGGGACAATCAGCGACTGTGCCGTGATGCAGCAGACACTGGTGCCCGTGACCAAGGCTTATTGACATCCCGATACCATGGGAGCCGGCCGCGTGGCCGCGAACGAAGTTGCGCTTTTTCACGTACGGAAAATCGACAGGAGAACAACCATGAACATGCCCGGACTGGACTTTCAGCTTGGCGAGGACATCGACGCGCTGCGTAATGCCGTGCGCGAATTCGCGCAGGCCGAGATCGCTCCGCGCGCGGCCGAGATCGACCGCAGCGACCAGTTTCCGATGGACCTGTGGCGCAAGATGGGTTCACTGGGCGTGCTGGGTATCACCGTGGGTGAGGAATACGGTGGCGCCAACATGGGGTACCTGGCGCACATGATCGCGATGGAGGAGATCAGCCGCGCGTCGGCTTCCGTGGGCCTGAGTTACGGTGCGCACAGCAACCTGTGCGTCAACCAGATCAGGCGCAACGGCTCCGATGCCCAGCGCCGGAAGTACCTGCCCAAACTGGTCTCCGGCGAGCACGTGGGGGCGCTGGCGATGAGCGAGTCCGGTGCCGGCAGCGACGTGATCTCGATGAAGCTCAAGGCCGAGGACAAGGGCGGTTATTACCTGCTCAACGGCAGCAAGTTCTGGATCACCAATGGCCCCGACGCCGACACCTTGGTGGTGTATGCGAAAACCGAGCCCGAGTTGGGCGCGCGCGGCGTGACCGCGTTCCTGATCGAAAAAGGCATGCCGGGCTTTTCGATCGCGCAAAAGCTCGACAAGCTCGGCATGCGCGGCAGCCACACCGGCGAACTGGTGTTTCACAACGTAGAAGTGCCGGCGGACAATATCCTGGGTGGGCTCAACAGCGGCGCCAAGGTGCTGATGAGCGGGCTCGACTACGAGCGCGCGGTGCTCAGCGCCGGCCCGATCGGCATCATGCAGTCGGTGATGGACAACGTGCTGCCCTATATCCATGACCGCAAGCAGTTCGGCCAGAGCATCGGCGAGTTCCAGCTCGTGCAGGGCAAGGTGGCCGACATGTACACCGTGCTGCAGGCCGGACGCGCCTATTGTTATACCGTGGGCAAGAACCTCGACGCGCTGGGTTCCGAACACGTGCGCCAGGTGCGCAAGGACTGCGCCTCGGTGATCCTGTGGTGCGCCGAAAAGGCCACCTGGATGGCTGGCGAAGGCGTGCAGATCTTTGGTGGCAATGGTTATATCAACGACTACCCGCTCGGGCGCCTGTGGCGCGACGCCAAGCTGTACGAGATCGGTGCCGGCACCAGCGAGATACGCCGCATGCTGATCGGGCGCGAACTGTTCGCCGAGACGATGTGAAGGCATATTACCGCAGGCGGGTGGCCGAAGTGTGAGAATCGACGGATGACGTCTTCTCTGCAACATCTGCTGGACCACAACCGCACCTGGGCCGACAACATGGCGCGCGAGCGCCCCGGTTTTTTTACCGGACTGATGGCGCAACAAAAGCCGCGCTACATGTGGATCGGCTGCTC
>JANLQZ010000575.1:0-5191 GCA_031368125.1 Betaproteobacteria bacterium | reverse complement strand
TCCGGCCACTGGTGGCCAAGACCTTCGCACTGGCGCAGATTGCCGAAGCGCAACGCGAATTTCTGCAAAAGAAACACGTGGGCAACTTCGTGCTGGTGCCGCCGCCGGTGCACGGCTGAGCCATGGGATCATTTCGCGGCGCGGGCGCTTCCCGTGACTGCCGCCACTTTTCCCACCGCGCGTTTGAGTTGGGCCACCAGACCGGGAATACGCCCGGGCGTGATGCGCGACGAGATCGCTGAAACGCTCAGCGCCATGTACGGGCGCTCGTAACTGGACGGCACCGCCATGCCGACGGCGGTCACGCCCTCCATTACGGCATTGACACCGACCGCGTAACCCCACACGCGCGCCTCGCGCACATGGCGCAGGACGTCGGACGCGGTCATCCTGCAAAAGCTCGACAGCTGGGCGCTGGCGGCTTCGATCAACCGCTCGGACTCGTCCGGCGGCAGCCCGGCCAGGATACAGAGCCCGGCCACGCTGGCACCGAGTGGCCGGCGGTCTCCCAGGTCCACGACATTGGCCTTGATCGGGTACGCACCCTGCGCCCGCCAGGCACACAACACGTCGTCGTAACTGCGCAGCATCAGGTAGACGGTGTCGTTGGTGCTGGCGGCCAGTTCTTCGACCACGCTGCGTACCTGCGGAAACCGCGCGATCGGGCTGGGAACCGCCAGGCCCAGTTCGAACATGCCGCTTCCCAAGGCATAGCGGCGGTTGTCGGTGCCTTGCTGAACCAACCCGGCCCGCTGCAGCGAGCGCAGGATGCGGTGTGCCGTGGGGCGGCTCAGGCCGGTGGCATGACACAGGTCGAGCAGGCGGCCCCCGCGCACTCCCGTCCGGGCTATTTCGCGCAACAGTTCGCAGGCCCGGTCCACGGTCTGCGCGCCGCCGGCCGGGTCGGCTTTTTTTGCGTCCTGCATATCAGCGGCTGCGCCGTGCTGCGCCCGACTTGCGGCTCATGCACCAGGCAGGCTCTTGGCCGGTCGGCTGTCGACAAATGTCCGCAATGGGCCGTAAACGGCCTGCGACGTCTGCCTGCTGCTCCTGAAGCGGTGTTGAACGGCATTCATTCGCGCAGCATAACTGGAGCCGGGAATTTAGTCCATATATCGTACGTACTGACAGTTTTCGCGAAACAAGAATGACAAATGGATCGGTTTTCTTTTAAGCACAGCTGTATATTTTCTAAAATTTCACCCTGAACAGGAGTTCATATTCAGGACTTAGTGTTTCAATGCATTGTTTCTCTCACCCAAGAAGGAGCCTCCCCATGAAACCACTGCGTCGTTCGCTGCTGCTGGGCGCCATCGCGGGCCTGGTATTGGCAGACCTTGCCCAGGCACAGGCTTATCCATCCAAACCGGTCCGCATCGTTGTTCCGTACGCCGCCGGCGGACCGGCCGACGTGATGGTGCGCGCAATCAGCCAGTCGATGGGCGACAGCTGGGGCCAGCCATTCATCGTCGACAACAAACCGGGCGCCAACGAGATCATCGCCGCCGAACTGGTGGCCAAAAGCGCGGGTGACGGCTACACCTTCCTGGTCGCGTCCGATGGCGCGTACAGCCTGAACCAGAACCTGTATCCGAAGATCCCGTACGACCCGGCCAAGGACTTCGTGCCGGTGGCCAAACTGGCCATCGGCAACCTGATGCTGGTGACGCGCCCCGATTTTCCGGCTGCCAATGTCCGGGAATTCATCGACTATGCCAAGCGCAACCCCGGAAAACTCAACTACGGCTCGATCGGCGCCGGTGGCGTGAACCACCTCGCCTCGGCCTGGTTCAACAACATCAACGGCCTGCAGATGGAACACGTGGCATTCAAGGGGTTGCCGGCTGCCGTGCAGGAATTGATCGCTGGTCGCATCGATGTGATGTTCGCGGTCACCGGCGGTGTGGCGGCGTTCATCGAGTCGGGCAAGATCAAGGGCCTGGCCGTGTCCGGGCGCAGCCGCCAGGTCGCGGCGCCCGGCGTGCCCACCTTCGCCGAAGTCGGTTATCCCGCGTTCGACGCGTCGTTCTATTTCGGGGTGGTCGCACCCAGGGGAACACCGGCGGAAATCACCACGCGTTTCGCCCGCGACATGAGCCGCGTCATCAACACCAGCGAGTTCAAGAGCAAATACCTGCAGCCGCTGGGTTTCGAGGCCGTGGGCGACACGCCGGAGCAGTTCGCGGCCTTCCTCAAGGCCGACCGTGAACTCGGTGCACAGAAGGTCAAGGTCTCGGGCGCCAAGCTCGAGTGAATCCATTGGCCCGACTGGAGTGGCGCGCAAGCCGGCGGCCGGCGACCCGCGCCACGCGCCGACAACCGACAACACAAGGAAACCTATGAGCAAGAAAGCCGCCCTGCGTTCAGATATCGCGTGGAGCACACCCGAGGCGATCGGGGTGCATGGCTACGATCTGTGCAACGACCTGATGGGCGAGGTCAATTTCGGCGACATGGCCTTTCTGGAGGTGACCGGCCGCCTGCCCGACGCACACGAATCGCGCCTGTTCAACGCGATCCTGGTCACGCTGGTGGAACACGGCATCGTGCCGTCCACGCTAGCGGCCCGCATGACCTACGCTGGCGCGCCCGAGGCGATGCAGGCGGCGGTCGCGGCCGGGTTGCTGGGGCTGGGCAGCGTGTTCGTGGGCTCGACCGAAGGTTCGGCGCGCATGCTGGCGGCCGCGCTGCCGAGGGCAGCCGATGGACAGCACGCCGAAGCCGCAGCGTCCCTGCCCGAGTTGGCCCAGGCGATCGTGCAGAACCACCGCGAACAGAAGAAGACCATTCCCGGCCTGGGCCACCCGATCCACAAGCCACACGATCCGCGCACGCTGCGCCTGTTTGCGATCGCGCGCGAGACCGGCTTTCACGGTCGTTATGTCGAACTGATGCAGTGCGTGGCGGAGGCTGCCGGCACGGCCTTCGGCAAAGCGCTGCCGGTCAATGCCACCGGCGCCATCGGCGCGTTGTGCTGCGAAATGGGCCTGTCGTGGAAGGTCTCGCACGGCCTGGGCGTGATGGCGCGCGCGGTCGGGCTGGTCGGCCATGTACTCGAAGAGGCGCGGCATCCGATGGCGATGGAGCTGTGGCATCGCGCCGAAGACGAGGCGACCGCACATTCGCGCGGCAAGCTGCGCAACCAGGGCGCCTGATGCCATGCTGACGCCGCTCGACGTCCTGCGCCGGTACCCACCGCACGACGGCACGATCGCGTCCATGCTGCGCAGCCGCGTGGCCGTGGCGGGCGCGCGCGAGTTCCTGGTCTACCAGGGCCGTTCGTGGACTTATGCGCAGGTGGAGGACGAAGTGGGCCGCACCGCGGCAGTGCTGGCAGCCCGCGGCGTGTTGCCCGGCGCGCGGGTGGCCGTGATGTCGCACAACCACCCCAGCAGCGTGTTCGTGTTGTGTGCGCTGGCGCGCCTGGGCGCCATCATGGTGCCGGTCAATCCCGACTACGGGGTGGAAGAGGCAAGTTATGTATTGACCCATGCCGGCGTCTGCGGCGTGATCGTCTCGCCCGGCGCGTTGCCGACGGTGCGCGCCGCCTGCAGCGACCTGGCGACGCTGCCCTGGCTGATGCAGAACGAGGCCCCGGGCGGGCCGACCGCGCCACCGCACCTGCCGGTGCTCGCGCAGGCGGCGCTGGCCAACACCGACCCGGTGCCGCAGCCGGCGCCCGATGCGCTGGCGACCTGCGTCTTCATCTACACCTCGGGCACCACCGGTTTTCCCAAGGGCGTGATGCACAACCAGCGCAACCTGCTGACGGCCGGCGAGGGTTTTGTAGCACGCATGTACCTGCAGCCCGAGGACCGGCTGCTGTGCGTGTTGCCGATGTTCCACATCAACGCCATCTTCTACTCGTTCGCCGGCGCGCTCGCAGCCGGCGCGACGCTGCTCCTGGAGCCGAAGTTTTCGGCCTCGCAGTTCTGGGCCACCGTCAAGGCCACCGGCGCGACCGAGGTCAACACCATCGCCGCCGCCAGCAGCATCCTGGTACGGCGGCCGCGCAGCGAATACGTGCCGGGCCACCGGCTGCAGAAGATTTACGGCGCCCCGTTCGACGAAGAAATCTACCGCGTGTTCCAGCAGGAGTTCCATGTGCCGACGCTGATCGAGGGTTACGGCATGTCGGAGATCCCGGGTGCATTGAACAACCCGTTCCTGGGCCCGCACAAGGTGCGCAGCATGGGCCGGCCCAGCCGGCACCCGGATCCGGCCGTATCGCTGGCCGAGCTGCGCATTGCCGGCGAAGACGGCCAGTTCCTGCCGGTCGGGCAGACCGGCGAGCTGGTGGTGCGCACGCCGATCGTGATGCAGGGTTACTTCAAGGACGAGGAACAGACCCGGGCGGCGTTTCGCGACGGCTGGTTCCTGACCGGCGACCTGGCTTATGTCGACGCGGACAACTACTTCTGGTTCGTCGCGCGCAAGAAGGACATCATCCGCAAGCGCGGCGAAAACATCTCGGGCGCCGAGCTCGACCGCGTCATCGGCAGCCATCCCGCGGTGCTGGAGGCGGCCGCCATTCCGATACCGTCGGAGCTGGGCGAGGACGACATCCTGGTGGCGGTGGTGCTGCGCCCCGGCATGGCGCTGCGACACGAAGAAATAGCGCAGTGGTGCCGCGAACGGCTGGCCGCCATCAAGGTGCCGCGTTACGTGGCGCTGGTCGACGCATTGCCGCACACACCGACGCACCGGGTGGCCAAGTTCAAGCTGCGTGAAGACGCCACGCTGCTGGCCGCGGCGGTCGACCTGCAGGCGAAGGGCGCCTGATACGGCATGGCGTTCTGGATACGGCATCACGTTCTGATCAGGTCGTGACCGAGGGTCACCGAGCATCAGGGCATTTTGCCGATCGGTGAGGTGGGCGGGATCAGGTCGGTGTGGCCCGGCGGCTCACGCGGCGGCGTTGGGCCGGCCGATGGCTTCGGCCACCACCACCGCCTCCAGCAGGCCGGCGTCGCTGAGCGCGTTGGGCAGCAGTTGCTTGCGCAGGCTGATCTTGACCTCGGGGTCGGCAGCGCCCATCGCGACGGCGGCATCGCGCGCCGACTCGCGGGCCAGCAGCGTGGCCGCTTCGATCGCCGCCGCCGGGTCGGTGAATTGTTTTGTTCCCACGGTGGAATGCAGCATGAACAGGCCGCTGCCGTCGCCGTCGACCCGCACCGTGACGGTCTGCGCC
>JANLQZ010000538.1:0-12819 GCA_031368125.1 Betaproteobacteria bacterium | reverse complement strand
CGGAGTCGATCGCGGATCCCGGTGATTTCGCGGTAGTGGCGAATCACCTCGACATAACCGCGCACCGCCAGCTTGTCGCTCGGCCACCATGCGTCGAAACCGCGCGCGGCCATCTGCGGGCCGCCAATGCCCTGCGCCACCATGTCCGGCCAACGCAGGCGCATCGCATCGAGCAGCAAGCCGGCCAGCAGGTCGCCCGAAGTCTCGCCGGCAACCATCGCGACTTGGGGCCGCCGCGGCGATTGCCTGGTTGCCATGGACGGCGCCGCGACCGCCATGCGGCGTTACCGCACGATACCGCGTTGCGGTGAAACCTGGTCGAGAAACGCCAGCATGGTTTGCACGTCGTCGGCCGATTCCGGGTGGGTTGTGGCGAGACGACCGATCTCGGCGCGCGATTGCTCCAGCGTGAGGTTGCCCCGGTACAGGCACTTTTGCATGGCCTTGACCGCAGCCAGGCGCTCAGCCGAGAAACCGCGGCGCCGAAGCCCCTCGAAATTCATCGACCGCGCCACTGCCGGCTGCCCCTGGCACATCACGAAAGGCGGAAGATCCGCAAACAACAAGGAACACATGGCCGTCATGCAATGGGCACCGAGCCGGACAAACTGGTGCACCACAGTGAACCCGCCCAGTACGGCCCAGTCCCCGACATGGACGTGCCCGGCAAGTTGGGAGTTGTTGGCAAAGATGGTGTTGTCGCCGACCCGGCAATCATGGGCCAGATGCACATACGCCATGATCCAGTTGTCGTCCCCGACCCGCGTTATCCCCACATCCCCGGGCGACCCGATGTTGAAGGTGCAAAACTCGCGGATCGTGTTGCGATTGCCGATCACCAGTTGGCACGGTTCGCCCCGGTACTTCTTGTCCTGCGGGACTGCTCCGAGCGAGTTGAACTGGAACACCCGGTTGTCGCAGCCGATGGTCGTATGGCCCTCGATCACACAGTGCGGTCCGATCGTGGTGCCGCGGTCCACGCGCACGTCGCGTCCGATCACTGTGTAGGGCCCGACGGTGACCGAACTGTCGAGTTCGGCCTTGGGGTCGACAACGGCGGTCGGATGGATGTGCTGCACGCCAGGCGTCCTGACCAGAAGTCGACTCAGGCGATGGTGCGCATGGTGCAGATCAAGTCGGCCTCTACCGCCAACTGGTCGAGCACCATGGCGCGGGCCTTGAATTTGAAAATGCCCGATTTCATGCGGTCAAGCTCGGCATACAGCAACAACTGGTCGCCCGGTTCCACCGGTCGCTTGAATCGGGCTCCATCGATGCCGGCAAAGTAGTACACCGTCTTGTCATCCGGTGTTACGCCCAGCGTATCGAAAGCCAGCAGGGCCGCCGCCTGTGCCAAAGCTTCCAGCATCAGCACACCAGGCATCACCGGTCGGTGCGGGAAGTGTCCGCTGAAGAACGGCTCATTCATGGAAACGTTCTTGAGCGCCTTGATGCGTTTGCCCTTTTCCAGTTCAAGTACGCGATCGACCAGCAAGAACGGATAACGATGGGGAAGCTGTTTCAGGATCTGGTGAATGTCCATCATGACGTAGTAGATTGGTTGATCGCCTGTTCCAGCGCCACGACACGCTCACGCAAGCTGTGCAGCCGCTTCAGGGTGGCGGCATTTTTTTCCCAGGCCGCATTCTCGTCGATCGGGAACAGGCCGGTGTAATGGCCAGGCTTGTGGATCGACCGCGTCACCACGGAGGCGGCCGAGATATTGACGTGATCGGCCACCACCAGGTGGCCCAGCACCACGGCGGCACCACCAATGGTGCAGAACGCCCCGATGTTGGCGGAGCCAGCGATGCCCACACACGCAGCCATCGCGGTGTGCCGTCCCACCCTGACGTTGTGGCCGATCTGTATCAGGTTGTCGAGTTTGACCCCGTCTTCGATCACCGTGTCGCCCAGGGCGCCACGGTCAACGCAGGTGTTGGCGCCGATTTCCACGTCGTCCCCGATCCTGACCGCGCCAAGCTGCTCGATCTTCTCCCATGGGCCGTGGTTCGGTGCGAAGCCGAAACCGTCGGCCCCGATCACCACCCCGGAATGCAGCAGGCACCGGTCTCCGATGCTGCAGTTTTCGCCCACCGTCACGCGCGCGCGCAGGACCGTCCCAGCGCCTATGCGGGCTCCCCGTTCGATCACACACAGCGGCCCCACCACCGCATGCGGATCAACGCTCGCACCCTGATCTACCACCGCGCTGGGGTGTATCCCGCAAGCGGGCGGCAATGCCGTGCGCTGCTTCCACAGCTGTGTGACACGTGCGAAGTAGAGATAGGGCTCGTCCACGACGATGCAAGCGCCGCGGACCCTGGCCTCGTGCTCCATGTCCGGGCCGACAATCACACACGCGGCGCGGCAGGACGGCAGTTGCTTGCGGTAACGTTCGCTGCTCAGGAAACTCAGATCAACCGCTGTCGCGGCCGAAAGTGCGGCCAGGCCGCCGATCGGCGTATCCGAGTCCCCGTGCAACCGTCCACCCAGTGCCTCGACGATGGTTCCCAGTGGCAGGGTCACGGGCGGGTCACCTGGGGGACATTACTTGGCCCCGGAGTTGAGGGCCTTGATCACCTTGTCGGTAATGTCGTGTTTGGGGTTGATGTACACCACGTCCTGCAACACCAGATCGTACTTCTCGGCCTCGGCAACCTGCTTGACGACCTTGTTGGCGCGCTCCAGCACCACCTGCAATTCCTCGTTCTTGCGTGAATTGAGGTCCTCCTGGAACTCCCGGCGCTTGCGCTGGAAATCGCGGTCAAGGTCAACCAGTTGCTTTTGCCGCGTGCTGCGCTGGGTTTCGGAGAGCGTCGGCAACTCGCGCTCCAGCTTGTCCGCCTGCGCCTTGATGGACGCCCCCTGATCGACCAACTCCTTCTCGCGTTTCGAGAACTCCTGCTCGAGCTTGGTCTGGGCGGCCTTCGCTGTCGAAGCTTCCTTGAAGATGCGATCCGTGTTGACAAAACCAACCCGGAACTCCTGCGCCTGGACCTGCGAAGCCAAGGCCGATACAACCAGCACGATGGCGGCGTAACACTGACGAGAGGAAAGCTTCATTAGAAAGAGGTTCCGATCTGAAATTGAATGGACTGGATTTTATCCCCTGTGAACTTCCGGATCGGTTTCGCTATCGCGAGCCGCAACGGACCGACCGGCGATATCCAGCTGATTCCCACGCCGCCCGCGGCCCGGAGCTCATTGAGGCGTATCGGCTGCGACTCGCCAAAGACGTTGCCGACGTCGACGAACGTGTACAACCGCAGCGTGCGGTCGTTCCCGGCCCCGGGAAACGGCGCCAGCAACTCGATATTCACATTGAACTTCTTGGCCCCACCAAGCGAGGCACCGGTGACGACGTCGCGCGGGCCCAGGCTGCCTTGTTCGAATCCGCGCACCGATCCCAGACCACCGCCGAAATAGTTCTTGAACAGCGGAAACGGGCTGCCACTCAATCCTTTGCCCAGGCCGATATCGCCATTGAGCGCGACCGTGAACTGCTTGTTGAGCGGGATGTACTGCTGGTACTGGTAGCTTGTGGACAGGTACTTGGCGTCCCCGCCCACACTCCACTCGGCATTGGCCCGTTGCAGCACGCCGTTGTTGGGCACCAGCGCGCTGTCTCGGGAGTCCCTGGCCCATCCCACCGTCAAGGGCACGGAACGGCTGGTGAAGCCGAACTGGTTGGCATAGGCGGTATAGGCGG
Organism: Betaproteobacteria bacterium; assembly: GCA_031368125.1. Lineage (GTDB taxonomy): Bacteria > Pseudomonadota > Gammaproteobacteria > Burkholderiales > Burkholderiaceae_C > CAISIP01. The sequence goes on along the minus strand of JANLQZ010000538.1, from coordinate 9,107 downwards.
CCGGCAAATTGGTTCCCGGTACGATCTTGGTTTGCTCCACTCCGCCACCGAAATAGACCGTGTCGGTCTCGGTGAAGGGGACACCGAAGCGCAGTGATCCGCCGGTCGTCGCGAGCTTGTAGGCAGCCTGGTCCGAATAGGGGCTGGTGTTGCGGTGGTAGAAATCGATCGATCGCGAGACGCCGTCGACAGTGAAATACGGGTCGGTCGTGTTGAACACGATGGTACGGTTCACCTTGCTGGTATTGACCTGCACGCCCAGGGAATTGCCGGATCCGAAGGCATTTTCCTGCTTCAGCCCAAGCGACAATCCCAGCCCGTCACCGCTGGAATAACCCGCTCCGAGGCTGAGGTTGCCGGTGGGCTTCTCGACCACCGTCACGGTCAGATCGACCTGGTCGGGCGCGCCCGCGACCTCCTGGGTCTCAACGCTGACTTCCTTGAAAAATCCCAGGCGGTCCACGCGGTCACGTGACAACTTGATCTTGTCGGCGTCGTACCAGGCCGCTTCAAACTGGCGAAACTCGCGCCGCACCACCTCGTCGCGCGTGCGGCTGTTGCCGGCGACATTGAGCCGCCGAATGTAGGCGCGCCGGGACGGGTCGGCCTGCAACACCAGCGCGACGCGATTGTTGGCCCGGTCGACCTCCGGTTTGGCCTCCACCTGCGCAAAGGCATAACCGAAATTGCCGAAATGGTCGGTGAACGCCTTGGTGGTCTGCACCACCTGATCGGCGTTGTAAGCCTGGCCCGGCCGGATCGTCACCAGCGCCTTGAATTCGTCGTCTTTTCCAAGGTAGTTGCCTTCGAGCTTGACGCCCGAGACCACGAACCGCTCCCCTTCGGTCACGTTGATCGCGATGTTGACGTCCTGCTTGTCCGGGGAGATCAGCACCTGTGTGGAGTCGATCCGGAACTCGAGGTAGCCGCGCGTCAGGTAATAGGAGCGCAGCGCCTCCAGGTCCGCATTGAGTTTGGCGCGGGAATACTGGTCCGACTTCGTGTACCAACTCAGCCAGCCGCCGGTATCCAGATCGAACAGGTTGCGCAGGGTCGACTCGGTGAAGACCTTGTTGCCCACGATCCGGATTTCCTTGATCCTGGCCCGCTCGCCCTCGTTCACAGTGAACGAGACATTGACACGGTTGCGGGCCACCGGGGTCACGGTCGCCACCACCTCGGCCGCATACAGGCTGCGGTTGATGTACTGCCGCTTGAGTTCCTGCTCCGCACGGTCGAGCAACGCGCGATCGAACGGGCGTCCATCGGCCAAACCGATGTCACGCAGGGCGTTGCGCAGCGCGTCCTTGTCGAATTCCTTGTTGCCACTGAATTCGATGTCGCCGACAGTCGGGCGTTCCTCGACGATCACCACCAGCACGTCGCCGCTTACTTCGATCCGGACGTCCTTGAACAGTCCCAGCGCAAACAGCGCCTGGATCGCGGCCGCGCCCTTTTCGTCGTCGTAGGAGTCCCCCACCCGCACCGGGATCGAAGCAAAAATTGTCCCGGCCTCGACCCTCTGCAGACCTTCGACACGGATGTCACGAACGGTAAAAGGATCTATGGCCCACGCTGCACCGGACCAGGCGCTGACGGCAAAGGCAACGGAAAGAATTCGCTGATGGAGTGGTGTAAATGGCATTTTTGCTTTTGAGAATCAATCCGGCAGGAGCCGCCGGAGCGAGGTGATCTACCCAAGGATTCGGGCCAGATCGTTGTAGAGGGCGATGGACATCATCATGAGCAGGATCGCAACCCCGCCGCGCTGCAATCGCTCCATCCAGGTGTCTGTCACGGCCTTGCCGGTCACAGCCTCCCAAAGATAATACATCAGGTGCCCACCATCGAGGACCGGCAGCGGCAGCAGGTTCAAAACCCCCAGACTGACACTGATCAAGGCGAGAAACAGCAGGTATTGTGTCAGACCTTGACTGGCCGACTTGCCCGCATAGTCGGCAATGGTCAGGGGGCCGTTCAGGTTCTTGAGCGAGGCTTCGCCGACGACCATCTTGCCGATCATGCGCAAGCTCAGCCATGAAACCTCCCAGGTCCGAACCAGGCCGTTCCACAAGCCATCGAGCGGACCGTAGCGAACGGTGACCATCTCTGGCGCAGCGCCTACGAAGGCCCCGATCTTCCCGACCAGTTGGCCGCCCTCAAATACCGCGCTTGGCTGCACAGCGAGTTCGATCCGGCTACCTGAACGCTCTACGGTCCAGGTCGATGCTGCGGGCTGGCCATCGTTTGCCGAGGCGCGAATGAGGTCGCGCAGCTGTTGCCCGTCGACGATCGGTGTCGGCCCTATTTTCTGAACGACATCTCCGTCGCGCAGGCCCGCCGCGGCCGCGGCGCCAGCAGGCATTACTTCGCCGACCACCGGGCGCGTCAGCGGCCCCACAATGCCGATCCGCCGAAACAGCTGCACGTCGATGTCATGCGCGTCACTCTGCGCAAGAGGCAGCAAGACCTCGCGGGTACCGGTACGCGATCCGGCTGCCACCACGATCCGGACATCGCGCTGCTGCAGGGCGCCTTGCGCCAGCAACCAGCGCACGTCCTCGAACGACCTGACCGGCGCCGGCACGTCGGAATCGAATCCCGCACGCAGCACCACCTCGCCGCCCACCAGTCCGGCGCGCTGGGCGACCGACCCCGGCACCGGACTCGCCAGCACGGCACGTGCCTGCTGCACGCCGCTCCAATTGACCACCGAATAGATCACCACCGCCAACAGCAGGTTGATGAGCGGGCCAGCCGCCACAATCGCGGCACGCGCGGCCAGCGGTTGCCGATTGAAAGCCAGGTGCAATTCGTCCGCGCGGACCGGCGCCTCGCGCTCATCGAGCATCTTTACGTAACCACCGACCGGAAAGGCGCCGATGACGAACTCGGTCGGCGACCCCTTGGGCTGCCAGCGCCACAAAGTCCGGCCAAAACCGACCGAAAATCGGAGCACCCTGACACCACACGCCACGGCGACGCGGTAATGGCCATACTCGTGCACCGCAATCAGCACGCCGAGCGCCACGATGAACGCGATGATTGTCAACATGGCGCACGACTCCTCATGTCATCGGCCCAGGTTGCCGGCAACACGCGCTGCGGCACTGCGGGCCTCCCGGTCGAGTGCCAGCAGGTCTTCCAGCGAATGCGCGTCCACGGCAGCCACACGCGACAGCGTTTGTTCGTTCACGGCATGAATCTGGTCGAAGCGGATTTGCTGGTCGAGGAAAGCCGCCACGGCAACCTCGTTGGCCGCGTTCAGGATCGCCGCCGTGCCAACAGGTCCGTCGAGCGCCTGCCAGGCGAGCTTGAGCCCGGGAAACCGGCTCTCGTGGGCCGGCAACTGCATGCTCTCGAAGGTCATTGGCGCCATAACACGGAAGTCCAGCGCCGATGCACCGGATTCCATCCGGTCAGGCCAGGACAGGCCATAAGCGATCGGCACCCGCATGTCCGGCGTCCCCATTTGCGCCACCACCGAGTTGTCGTGGTACTGCACCATCGAATGGATGACACTTTGCGGATGGATCACGACTTCGATCTGGTTGGACCGCACGCCGAACAGATAACGGGCCTCGATCACTTCGAGCGCCTTGTTCATCATGGTGGCGGAATCGACCGAGATCTTGCGGCCCATCACCCAGTTCGGATGCGCGCAAGCCTGGTCTGGCGTCACATCGCGCAGTGTGGCAGGGTCGCGATCGCGGAACGGCCCGCCCGAAGCGGTCAGGATCAACTTGTTGACCAGCCGTTGCCAGGTCTGTGGATCGTCGGGCAGGGACTGGAAGATGGCCGAGTGTTCACTGTCGATCGGCAGCAATTTTGCACCGCCGTGCGCCACAGCTTGCATGAACACCTCGCCGCCGACCACCAGCGCTTCCTTGTTGGCTAGCAGCAGACGCTTGCCGGCGCGCGCGGCACGCAGGCAGGGTTCCAAGCCCGCCGCACCAACGATCGCGGCCATGACGATGTCAACCCGCTCATCGGCAGCCACCTGGCCAATATTTCCTGGTCCGATCAGCACCTGCGTGTGCAAACCCGCTGCGCGGCATTGGTCGGCGAGCGCGCGCCCGTGCGGCGCACTGGACATCACGGCGTAGGTTGGCTTGAACTGGACGCACTGCGCCAGCATCGTTTCGGCCCGGGTCGACGCTGTCAGGGCGAAGACCTCGAAACGCGACGGATGCCTGGCAATGACTTCCAGTGTGCTGGCGCCCACCGAGCCAGTGGAGCCGAGAATTGCAATGCGCGCAAGGCGCTGACCGGAAGGCATGGACGGGCGACTCAAAGGCGATGAAGCAATATGGCAAGCGGCAGGGTCGGCAACAACGCATCCAATCGATCGAGCACACCCCCGTGACCGGGCAACAAGGCGCTGCTGTCCTTGACGGCCGCGGCGCGTTTGACCAATGATTCAACGAGGTCACCGACCACACTCATACCGGCGAGCCACATCACGGCAAGCAGCATCCACCAACGCCCGGCCCCCAGCAATTGGCTGAACAGGCTGGGAACCGTCGGCTGAAAAAATCCATCAGCCCAGCGCCAGCAAAGGGCAAGCACCACGACCCCGACCATGCCGCCCCAGACGCCCTCCCAGCTCTTGCCCGGGCTGATGGTCGGCGCCAGTTTTCCATGGACGAACCGCCCACCCCAGGCACGGCCGGCGAAATAGGCAAAGATGTCGGCAACCCAGACCAGCACCAGGATCGACAACAAAAAATTGATTCCGATCACACGCGCCTGCGCAACCGCCAGCCATGCGACGAACAGCAGCAGCAAGCCAGCGGCGAGCCGCACAGCGCGTGGCAGGCGCAACCACCATGGCGCGCCGCCTCGCAGCAACCAGGCACCCCCGAGCATCCAGGACACCGCCGCAGCGATCCATAACCACAGCAGCGGTGTTTGCAGCAGTCCTGCAGCCCACGCCGCCAGACAGCACACCGTGCACAAGGCGCCCGCACCCAGCGATGCCACGGGGCCATAACCCGCGAGCCGGGCCCACTCCCACGCACCGGCGGCAATGAATACCAGCGCCACCGCGCTAAACGGGACCGCGGAGGGATAGAACAGGGCCGGCAGCAGCACGAGCAACAGCACGACCGCGGTGGTGATGCGCTGCCAAAGCATCGCTATACCTCAGGCCGCCGGCTGGCCGTCGGCCACCGCCACGACCTGCTCGGACGTCTTGCCGAAGCGACGCTCTCGCTGGCCGAAAGCCGCAATCGCCAGATCCAGTGCCTGTTCGTCAAATTCCGGCCATAGCAGGTCGCTGAAATACAGTTCGGAATACGCCGCCTGCCAAAGAAGGAAATTGCTCAGGCGCTGCTCGCCGCCGGTACGAACAATCAGATCAGGGTCTGGCACCTGGCCCATTTGCATCGCGCCAGCCAGGCTCTGCTCCGTGATCGGCTTGCCCTGGGCGGCCAGCGCGCTCGCAGCCTGTGTTATGTCCCACCGGCCGCCGTAGTTGAAGCACACGTTGAGTACCAAACGGGTGTTCCCGGCCGTGGCGTGCTCGGCCTTGTCCAGCCCGGCGCGTACGGCCGCGGACAGCCCGGAACGTTCGCCGATGAATCGCAGGCAAACGCCGTCCCTGGCCAGCTGGGGGACCTCCCTGGAAAGCGCCAGCAGCAACAACTCCATGAGGCCGGAGACCTCGTCCTGCGGACGGTTCCAGTTCTCGGACGAAAAAGCGAACACGGTCAGCACCGCGACGCCACGCGCAGCGCAGGCCCGCACACACCGGCGCAACGAATCAACACCCGACTTGTGCCCTGCGACGCGGGGAAGATACCGGCGTTTTGCCCATCGACCATTGCCGTCCATCACGATGGCGATATGCTGCGGAACCGGAGCCGGAACTGTCATGTCGGTGGTCAAACGAAGGCTTGAGGATCCATCCTCAAACCGCCATGAGATCCTGTTCCTTGGCCGCCACGAGCTGGTCGATCGCGGTGATATGGCGATCCGTCACTTTCTGTATCTCGACTTCGGATCGCTTGTGGTCATCCTCGGATGCCAGCTTGTCGCGCACCAGTTTCTTGACCGCCTCATTGGCATCGCGACGCAGGTTGCGCACCGCAATCTTCGCGCTTTCACCCTCGCCACGCACGACCTTGGTCAGTTCTTTTCGACGCTCCTCGGTCATGGCAGGCATCGGGACCCGGATCAAGTCCCCCATCGACGCCGGATTGAGGCCCAGGTCACTGTCGCGAATTGCCTTTTCTATCTTGGCACCCATGCCTTTCTCCCAAGGCTGGATGCTGATCGTGCGTGCGTCCAGCAACGAGACGTTGGCGACCTGGCTCACCGGCAGTATCGCCCCGTAATAGTCGACCTGGACCGAGTCAAGCAACGCCGGATTGGCCCGGCCGGTACGGATCTTCGTCAAGTTGTTCTTGAAGGCCAGGATGGACTGGTCCATCTTGGCTTCGGCGGTCTTCCTGATTTCAGCAATGTCCATCGTCCACTCCTGCGAGTTCCCGGCAGGCGACACTACCCGCCGTTTGCATTTGCGCCATTGTCAGGCATACACCAGCGTGCCTTCGTCTTCGCCCATCACCACGCGCTTGAGCGCACCGTGCTTGACTATCGAGAACACCTTGATCGGCAGCTTTTGGTCACGGCACAGCGCGAACGCCGTCGCGTCCATGATGCCCAGGTTCTTGGCCATGGCCTCGTCAAACGAAATCTTGCTGTAACGGGTGGCCAGGCGATCCTTGTTTGGATCTGCGCTGTAGACCCCGTCCACCTTGGTTGCCTTGAGCACGACCTCGGCATTGATCTCGGCCCCGCGCAACGCGGCTGCAGTGTCCGTTGTGAAGAACGGATTGCCGGTGCCGGCCGCGAAGATGACGACCTTGCCCTCCTCCAGATACTGCAGCGCCTTGGGCCGAACGTAGGGCTCGACGACCTTGTCGATCGAGATCGCGGACATGACCCTGGCCGTCAATCCGGCCTTGTTCATCGTGTCGCCCAATGCCAGCGCGTTCATCACGGTCGCCAGCATGCCCATGTAGTCCGCGGTGGCGCGATCCATTCCAGCCGAACCGCCTGCCACCCCCCGAAAAATGTTGCCTCCTCCAATGACGATCGCCACCTCGACCCCGAGACGGATCACCTCCGCCACCTCGTCGACCATGCGCACGATGGTGCTGCGGTTGATGCCAAACTGGTCATCGCCCATCAAGGCCTCACCCGACAATTTGAGCAAAATGCGCTTGTGAACAGGTCTTGCGTCGGCCATGGACAACTCCTGATGTGCGGTCAGTATTCAACAAGTCAGCCGAGCCAGGCGCGTATGCGCTTGGCTTGGCTGCCGTCAAGTGGAATGCTTCGCGGACGCAACCTGGGCTGCGACCTCGGCGGCAAAATCGTCGACCTTCTTTTCGATGCCTTCGCCGACGACGTACAAGGTGAATGCCTTGACGGTGGTGTTCGCTGCCTTGAGCATCTGCGCGACGGTCTGCTTGTCGTTCTTGACAAATGACTGGTCGAACAATGAGACCTCCCTGAGGAATTTCTGTACCCCGCCTTCGATCCGCTTGGCCACGATTTCCGCCGATTGGGATGGCTTGCCGGTAGCGACCGCGGTGGCCGCGTCCTCGGCCGCCTTCGCCGCGGCGACCGAGCGCTCGCGTGCCACCAGTTCCAATGGCACATCCGCACTCGACAGCGCCACCGGCTTCATCGCCGCCACGTGCATCGCCACGTCCTTGGCGGCAACCTCGTCACCCTCGTACTCGACCACCACGCCAATGCGGGTACCGTGCAAATAGGACGCCAGCTTGGCACCTGAGGAAAAGCGCTTGAAGCGACGAAAACTCATGTTCTCGCCGATCTTTCCGATCAACCCCTTGCGCACGTCCTCGAGCGTCGGCCCAAAACCGTCCTGTGCGTATGGCAGCGCCCCGAGAGCGGGAACATCGGCTGGATCGTGCTTGCTGACCAGCACCGCCGCCGCATTGGCGAGTGCCAGGAAACTGTCATTCTTGGTCACGAAGTCGGTCTCGCAGTTGACCTCGATCAGCGCGCCAACGTCGCCTTCGCGGTGGTTGGCAACGACGCCTTCCGCAGTCACCCGGCCGGCGGCCTTGCCGGCCTTGGTGCCGAGTTTGACGCGCAGCAACTCCTCGGCCTTGGCCATGTCTCCCTCAGCTTCAGTCAAGGCGCGCTTGCACTCCATCATTGGGGCATCGGTTTTCCCGCGCAGTTCCGCAACCATGTTCGCACTAATTACTGCCATCTCTTCTCTCCGTACTTGATTCAACAAAATTCCATATGAGGCTAAAAAAAAGGGGCATCAATGCCCCATTTCTTTTCAGCGCGGCAAATTTCAGGCCTATGCCTCGTCCACTTCAACGAATTCGTCGGAAGTTTCACTCGCGACCGCCTTGCCGACGTCATCCAGAGCGTTCGCCCGGCCTTCGAGCACCGCGTCGGCAATGCCGCGCGCATACAGCGTGACGGCCTTGGACGAGTCGTCATTGCCCGGTATCACATAGTCGATTCCCTCGGGTGAATGGTTCGAGTCCACGACACCGATCAGGGGAATCCCCAGTTTTTTTGCTTCAGCAACCGCGATCTTGTGGTAACCGACATCGATCACGAAAATGGCGTCCGGCAAGGCCGCCATATCCTGGATGCCACCGATGTCCTTTTCCAGTTTCTGCAGTTCCCGAGCGAACATGAGTTGTTCCTTCTTGCTCATGCTGTCCAGGCCGGCCTCTTGCTGGACCTTCATCTCCTTCAAACGCTTGATCGACGTCTTGACGGTCTTGAAGTTCGTCAACATGCCACCGAGCCAGCGCTGGTCGACATAAGGCACGCCAGCGCGTTGCGCCTCCGCTGCCACCGTGTCGCGCGCCTGGCGCTTGGTTCCCACCATCAACACCGTGCCACGACGGGCGGTCAACTGACGCACGAATTTCGCCGCTTCCTGGAACATCGGCAACGATTTTTCCAGGTTGATGATGTGGATCTTGTTGCGATGGCCGAAGATATACGGCGCCATCTTGGGATTCCAGAACCGGGTCTGATGTCCGAAATGGACCCCGGCTTCCAGCATTTCACGCATGGATACTGACATGTTTAACTCC
>JANLQZ010000525.1:0-1967 GCA_031368125.1 Betaproteobacteria bacterium | reverse complement strand
GCGCAGGTCGCCGCCGCTGGCGACCTCCAGTTGCAGACTGACCAGGTTCACCAGCCGGTCGCGGGCCCGTTCGAGCTCCGGGCGCAGGAACTCGCTGCCAAAATAACGCGCGATCTGCACCATGCCCTTGGGTGCGTCGTTACCGATTTCATCGAGCCGCTGCTGGTCGATGATGCCGTTGCGCACGCCGAACACCAGCGCCTTCTCGAAGAACGGGCGGTCGTCGTAGACGGACAGGGGCGCGTGGCGCGTCGGCATGGCGGCGAACGGCCGGCGTCGCCGACTAAATGGCCGATTCCTCGTCCGACTCGCGCGCCGCCGGGGTGGCCTTGCCGCGGTCGGTGTCGCCGGTCTCGACCTTGCCGTCTTCGCCCTCGGGGATCTGGCCCTCGTCCTGCTCCGACGCGGCGTCGTGGCTGCGCGCCTTGGCACGCAGCACCATCAGCGTCTCGGTGAACAGGTCCGGGCACTCGTAGCGCAGCAGCCACGCCAGTTCCATCCAGTCCCGGTCGGCCACTTCGTCCTGTTCGACGCGCGGTTTGGCGTAGGCGCTGGCCAGCAATGCGGTGTCCGACAACATCTCGGCGTCATCTTCCGCCGCGTCGAAGGTGCCGCAGCGCGCAAAGGCCTCGACGCGGCTCCACTTTTCCGAAAAATAGTCCGCCAGGGCGTCGCTGCCGCCCTCGAGATCGCCGATGGCGTTCAGGAATTCGACCGGATCAGCGTCGTCCCTGAACACGATCGAGTTGAGCATGCCCCGCAGGTGGGTGCGGGTCAGGTCCTTGTACTGCTTCTCGATCACCACCGCGCGCGCGAACTGCGCTGGCGTGACCATCAGGTTGATGACCGACTCGCGCGAGTTGTCGTATTCGCGGATCACCGCCAGGATGTCCTTGGGCGGCAGTTGTTCCAGCACCACCATCAGAGCTGCGTCACCGTCGGTATCGGCGAGCTGGACCAGCGCCGACTCGGCGCCGACGATATCGCCCGCGGCAATCAGGGTTTGTGTTTTCTCGATCAGGGCGAGGTGGTTCATGGCGACGGTCGGTCCAGGGCTTCAGTCTTTGCGGTCAAAACCCTGCTCGACCATCCAGTCGGCTCCGGCTTCCTCGCGCGCACGGGCGTCGGCATTTTCGCCGTCTTCGGACGTCGTGAACGTGTCGTTGCCGTCGCCATCATCGTCACCGTCATCGTCTTCGGCCTCCTGTTCGCCGTCGTGGATGTCGCCCGTGGTCGCGGCGGGGCGGCTGTACATGTATTCCAGACCCGCCGCCACCGACAAGAACCAGGCGCCCATCGGTTCCTTCAGGACCACCTGGCTCAGGTCGTGCGCCCAGGTCGGCAAATGGATCGCATCGGCCAGGCTGTCCCAATGCGGAAACTCGTGCGGCTGGTGCGTGAGGAAGTGGTCCATCACTGCCGGCGACTTGAAATTGAAGCCCTGGTGGAACACCACCGCCACCATTTCAGGACTGAGTTCCATCATCTGCAGCAGAAAGCCGAGTTCCTTGCGCCGCTCGGCCAACCGCTGCTGCAACACGTGCCGGCCTTCCGAATCAAAGGCCATGTCGTCCATCTCCGACTGGTAGGACGAGTGCAGTTCGCGGAAGAATGGGGAAATGTTCATGGTGCTTGTCGGTCCGTGCCAGGTTGGGATGCCAACACCTGGCGGAAGTAGTTGTGCCAGATCTCGCGCGCCGTATCGATCGGGCTGTCGAGCAGGTTGCGCCGGCGGTTGTCGTCGTAGGCCTGGCGCAGGGCCGTGTCCGAGAGCACCGCGTAGGCTTCCTGCGCCGCCCTGAAGCGCTGCGGCGCGTCGGCCGCGGCATTGCGGTCGGGGTGGTGCAGCGACGCCTGCTGGCGAAACGCTTTCTTGACTTCGGCCAGCGTGGCGTCGCTGCTCAGTCCGAGCGCTGCGTAGTGGTCTTTCATGCGTTCTCTGGTGTCCGATCGGGCAGGTTCGCTTG
>JANLQZ010000500.1:0-1769 GCA_031368125.1 Betaproteobacteria bacterium | reverse complement strand
CGGCGCCACTGGTTCCAGCGTTGGTGAGGTGGTATTCAACACGGCGATGACCGGTTACCAGGAAATCCTGACCGACCCCAGCTACTGCCAGCAGATCGTCACGCTTACCTACCCGCATATTGGAAACTACGGCGTCAACGAACAGGACGTCGAGTCGGCCAAGGTGCAGGCCGCCGGCCTCGTCATCAAGGACCTCCCCCTGGTGGCCTCCAATTTCCGTATGTCCGATACGTTGTCGGCTTACCTGGCAGCGCAAAACACCGTAGCCATCGCCGGCATCGACACACGCAAGCTGACCCGCCACATCCGCAGCCAGGGTGCACAAAACGGATGTATTGTGGGCTTGCCGGCCGGGCAGCCGATGCAGCCAATGGTGGTCGAGCAGGCGATTGCCGCAGCCCGACTGGCGCCGTCGATGGCGGGGCTGGATCTGGCGCGCGTCGTAACGGTGCCACAACCTTATGGATGGACACAAGGGGAATGGCGACTGACCGGGTCGGCCGGCGACGGCAAACCCGGTTTCGATCAGCTTGGCACGGGCCTGTTCCATGTGGTGGCCTACGACTTTGGTGTCAAGCGCAACATTTTGCGCATGCTGGCCCAGCGCGGCTGTCGCGTGACCGTGGTGCCAGCCCATACCAGCGCCGCCCAGGCGCTCGCACTCCAGCCCGACGGCATCTTCTTGTCCAACGGACCTGGCGACCCGCAACCCTGCGACTATGCGATTCGGGCGGTCAGGGAATTGATCGACACGGCGACGCCGACCTTCGGCATCTGCCTCGGGCACCAGATCATGGCCTTGGCATCGGGCGCGCGCACGTTCAAGATGAAATTCGGACACCATGGCGCCAACCATCCGGTGAAGGACCTCGACACGGGGCGTGTGAGCATCACCAGCCAGAACCATGGTTTTGCGGTCGATGAAGAATCGCTGCCGGCCAACCTGCGGGCGACGCATGTGAGCCTGTTCGATGGCACGTTGCAGGGCCTCGCGCGCACCGACCGGCCCGCGTTCTGTTTCCAGGGTCATCCGGAAGCGTCGCCGGGCCCGCACGATATCGACTATCTGTTCGAGCGCTTCGTTGCATTGATGGGTCAGCCTCGCCGGAGCCAAAATGCCTAAGCGCACCGACATCAAGAGCGTCCTGATCATCGGGGCCGGCCCGATCATCATCGGGCAGGCATGCGAATTCGATTACTCCGGCGTGCAGGCCTGCACGGCGTTGCGGGAAGAGGGGTTCAAGGTCATCCTGATCAACAGCAACCCGGCCACGATCATGACCGACCCCGCCACAGCCGACGTCACCTATATCGAGCCGATCACATGGCAGACGGTCGAGAAGATCATCGCCAAGGAACGGCCGGATGCGATCCTGCCGACCATGGGTGGACAGACGGCGCTGAACTGCGCCCTTGACCTGTGGCACCACGGGGTGCTGGAAAAATACAACGTCGAACTGATCGGCGCCAGCCCCGAGGCCATCGACAAGGCCGAGGACCGGCTCAAGTTCAAGCAGGCCATGACCAGCATCGGGCTGGGGTCGGCACGCTCCGGCATAGCGCACAGCATGGACGCCGCCTGGACGGTGCAAAAGACGCTGGGTTTCCCGACCGTCATCCGGCCCAGCTTCACGCTCGGCGGAACGGGCGGCGGCATCGCCTACAACGCCGAGGAGTTCGAGACCATCTGCAAGCGCGGCCTGGAGGCTTCGCCCACCAGCGAACTGCTGATCGAGGAGTCGCTGCTGGGGTGGAAAGAGTTCGAGATG
>JANLQZ010000455.1:0-1682 GCA_031368125.1 Betaproteobacteria bacterium | reverse complement strand
GCGTACATCAGCGCCACCCGGTCGGCCATCTGCGCCACGATCGCCAGGTCGTGCGTGATCAGCAGCATCGCCATCTTTTGCGAGCGCTGCAGTTCCTTCAGCAATGCCAGGATCTGCGCCTGGATCGTCACATCGAGCGCGGTGGTCGGCTCATCGGCAATTACCACCTCGGGCTCGGCGGCCAGCGCAATCGCGATCATGACGCGCTGCTTCTCCCCGCCCGACATCTGGAACGGGTAGTCGCCGACCCGCCGCTCGGGCGCGACGATGCCGACCCGGCGCAGCCAGTCGACCGCCTTGGCCAGCGCGGCGGCGCCCCGCAGTTGCGTGTGGCGCTCGATCACCTCGGTGATCTGGCGGCCCACCGCCATCACCGGGTTGAGGCTGGTCGACGGCTCCTGGAAGATGATGCTCACCTGGCGACCGCGAACGTCGCGCATGCGGGACTCCGGCAACTGTGTGATGTCGGTGCCGCCCACCTCCACACTGCCGCCGGCAACACGCCCGTTGTCGGGCAGCAGACGCAGGATCGACAACGCCGTCATCGATTTGCCGCAACCGGACTCGCCCACCAGCGCGAAGGTCTCGCCACGCTCGATCGTGAGCGAGAGCGCATCCACGGCGCGCACCAGGCCGCTGTCGGAATCGAGTTCGGTGGTCAGGTTGTCGATCCGCAGCATGGCGTTTTCTAGGGGCGGGCCACGCTGCTTGTCGCGCTGCGCGATGGCGCAGGTGACCGGGGCTTGCCGGCGCCGACCCGGAACGCCCGCGCGCGCGGGTCGAAGGCTTCGCGCACGGCTCTCGCAAACAGGGTCATCGAGAGCACCAGCGCCACCATGAAGGCGAAGGCGGCCGACAGCGTCCACCAGACCACCGGGTCGCGCGACATCTCGTAACGTGCACTGTTGATCATGGTGCCGAAGCTGTTCGTCGTCGGGTCCACGCCGACGCCCACATACGACAGCACGGCCTCGTAGAGCACCAGCCCCGAGAAATCGAGCACCGCCACGATCACGACGATGTGCATCACATTGGGAAGCACATGCCGGCGCATGATGCCGGCGTCCGACACGCCGAATGCGCGCGCCGCCTGCACATAGTCGAGTTCACCGAGCTTGAGCGTCTCGGCGCGCAGCAGGCGCGCAAGCCCGGCCCAGCCGGTCACGCCCAGGATCACCGCCAGCAGGAACAGGCGCACGTCGGCGCGCTCGAGCCCGGTGTCGAACAGTTGCGGGTTCTTGTCGATGAAGACCTGGATCATCAGCACGAACGCGGCGATCAGCAGCACCGACGGGATCGACGACAGCACCGTATAGAGGTACTGGATGGCGTCATCGACCAGCCCCTTGTAATAACCGGCCAGGACGCCGAACACGATCGCCAGCGGCAACGTGGCGATGGTGGCCAGCGAACCGATCACCATCGCGGTGCGGATCGACTTGATCGCCTGGAACAACACATCGTTGCCGGTCTGGTCGGTGCCGAACACGTGGTACCAGGGCCACAGGGCGGCAACCCAGCCGATGAACAACGCGATCACCGACGCCGTCGTCAACATCGCGCGCCATGGCACCTGCGTGCGCCGGCTGAGCATCGCGCGCAGCGAGCACGCCACGCCGGTGCGCGCAGATCGTGCCCGCAGCGCCGCGACCAGCAGCCACGCCGCGGCGGCCACCATTGCG
>JANLQZ010000454.1:0-2647 GCA_031368125.1 Betaproteobacteria bacterium | reverse complement strand
GTGCGTGTGGGCGCTGAAGAAATGCGACTGCTGCGCCGACACGCCGGCACCTTCGCTGTTGCCGATGCGGGCGTCGGTGGCAAATGCCGCGTCTTCGCACAACATCGCGAGTTCCGCCGCCTGTTCGCTGGTCACGGCCCACGGATGGAACAGGTCGAGGTCCAGCGCGCCAGCTGAAGCCGGTGCAATGTCGTCCTGGTCCGGCAACCCGGCCATCGGGTCCTCGGCCGTAAAACGCGCTATGTCGTAGGCCGCCTGCACGGTCTGCTCGATCGCCGGACGCGAAAAGTCCGAGGTGCTGGCGTTGCCGCGGCGCTGGCCCAGGTACACCGAAACCGACAGCCCCTTGTCGCGGTTGCGTTCGACGTTCTCGAGTTCGCCCTTGCGCACCGAGACACTCAGGCCGCAACCCTCGGAGGCCTCGGCCGCCGCGTCGGTCGCCCCGAGCTTGCCGGCATGTGCGAGCGCGGTGTCGACCAGCTCCTCAAAAAACGGGCGGCTGTAACTGAAGCCGCTGTCAGCTCGGGACTTGTTTGGTTTCATCGTGGTTCGTTCATTTCGGGGGCTATGATACTTGGCTGCCAGCCACGCGGTCCCCCGGGGGCCCCCACGTCCACTTCCCACGATGACGCGCAAACTCAAAAAAGGCTACTACGTTTCCGGACAGTTTGTCGCCGAGGGCAGCGCACTCGACCTCGAACTCAAGCGCGAACTCAAGGGCAGCGACGAACCCAGCCGCACCGATCTCAAACGCGAGAGCACCGAACTGCAGAAACTGGGCGAAGACCTGCTGGGCCTGCGCGGCGAATTGCTCGCGCGCCTGGCGTTGCCCGAGAAACTGCAGGACGCCGTCGCCGAGGCCCGGCGCATCACCAACTTCGAAGGCAAGCGGCGCCAGATGCAATTCATCGGCAAGCTGATGCGCCAGCTCGACCGCGCCAGCCTCGACGGCATACGGACGGCCCTGGCCGAACAACACAGCGGCTCGGCGAGCGAAACCCTGGCACTGCACCTGGCCGAGAAATGGCGCGACGGCCTGATCGCCGACGACGAGGCCGTCGCCCGCTGGATCGGCGCCTACCCGCACACCGACAGCCAGCAGTTGCGCGCCCTGGTGCGCCAGGCACGCAAGGACTTCCAGCCGGCCAAGGCCGGCGAAACACCGCGCCACGGCAAGGCCTACCGCGAACTGTTCCAGCTGGTGCGCGAGCAGATGAACCAGCAGCCCGTTGACCGGACCAACCCTTATGCACACAGCAGCCCACTCAATTGATCGGCTGCGCATCGGCATTGTTTCCGTCAGCGACCGGGCGTCTTCGGGCGTGTACGAGGACAAGGGGCTGCCGGCGCTGCGCGACTGGCTGACGCGCGCGCTGCAAAACCCGATCAGCTTCGAAGAACGGCTGATCCCGGACGAACAGGCGCACATCAGCGCGACGCTGGTCGAACTGGTCGATGCCGGCTGCTGCCTGGTGCTGACGACCGGGGGTACCGGGCCGGCGCTGCGCGACGTCACGCCCGAGGCCACGCTGGCCGTGGCGCACAAGGAAATGCCGGGTTTTGGCGAGCAGATGCGCCAGATCAGCCTGAGGTTCGTTCCGACCGCGATCCTGTCGCGCCAATGCGCCGTGGTGCGCGACCGGTGCCTGATCATCAACCTGCCGGGCCAGCCGAAGGCGATTGCCGAAACCCTCGACGGCCTGCGCGGCAGCGCCGGAGAGCCCGTGGTGCCGGGCATCTTCGCCGCGGTGCCGTATTGCGTGGACCTGATCGGCGGCCCGTACATGCAAACCAATGACACCGTGTGCAAGGCCTTCAGGCCGAAGTCGGCGCTGCGGCCCCCGGCGCCCGCATAACTGCGGCCACGCCCGGGCCGGCCGGCTACTTGCCCACCAGCTGGGTCAGTTTGGCGGCCTCGAAACTTTCATCCATCGCCGCGTCGGCCGGCACGCAGCCGCTGGCCGAGCGTGCCTCCGACAACGTGGCCACCGCGTGCCAGAGCAGCGCGATCTGGTGCTCCTGCGACGACGCGTTGTCGATCAGGCCGCGCATGGCCAGGCTCAGCGGGTCGTCGTTCTGCGTCACCCCATAGGCGGAAAAACCCATCTTGGACGCCGCCGCCTCGCGTTTCGCGTCGCTTTCGGCTTCGATGATGCGCGCCGGGTTGCCGACCGCCGTGGCGCCGGCGGGAACCGGTTTGGTGACGACCGCATTGGAGCCCACCTTGGCCCCGTCGCCGACCGTGAAACCGCCCAGCACCTTCGCGCCCGCGCCCACCACCACGTCGCGGCCCAGCGTCGGGTGGCGCTTGGCGCCCTTGTAGAGCGAAGTGCCTCCTAGCGTCACACCCTGGTAGATGGTGCAGCCATCGCCGATTTCCGCGGTTTCACCCACCACCACGCCCATCGCATGGTCGAAAAACACCCGTTCGCCGATCTTCGCGCCGGGATGGATCTCGATGCCGGTCAGCCAGCGTGCGATGTGCGACACGAAGCGCCCCAGCCACTTGAAATCATGGACCCAGAACCAGCGCGCGCGCCGGTGCAGCACCAGCGCGTGCAGGCCCGGGTAACAGGTCAGCACCTCCCAGGTGCTGCGCGCAGCCGGGTCACGGTCGAGAATGCATTGCACGTCGGAGCGGAGTCGG
>JANLQZ010000433.1:0-10934 GCA_031368125.1 Betaproteobacteria bacterium | reverse complement strand
CACCTCGATGGTGCGCCCCAACACCCGGGCCGCCGCCTCGATCTGGTCGAACCTCGACGCGTGGCGCAGCTCGAACAGCCGGTCGACCTGCGGAACGTGCCAGCCAAGACGGCGGGCCAGTTCGGCCTTTCGGATTCCCTGCTCGGTCATGGCCAGGTACAGCCCGAGTTTTGCCCCTTCAAGGGCGCCAGGACGCACGGTTTTTTGACCGCGCCGCGCCTTGCTGGGCACCGGCAAGGGTTTGCGGGCGTCCACATAGAACGAGAGGCCAGTTTCCAGCGCATCCACGGCCTGCAGCAAAGCCTCTTCCTCATCCGCACCGAAAGTGACCGCTTCAGGTACATCGGCAAAAGTCACCAGCACGTTGTCACCATCGGCGGTGAGGGTTACAGGGTAGTCAAACATCGGTCTTCCTTACTTCAATCCAAGCTGCCGTTTGATGGCCGCCACCAGTCCCTTGCCCAACTCCGCAGTGCCATGCATAGGCAAGGTACTCTGTTTGCCCTTCAAGAACACTTTGATATGTGAACCCTTGCCGGGCTGAAATGTCGCACCTTATTACTCCAGCCACTTCTTCAATTGCTTCGAGTTCATGGCATTCAATTGTAAACATATATGTTGCGTTTCTCGATGCTTTCAACCCTCCAACATGTGCGCAAAGGGCCGCACGAGGCGGGCTTCATGAACCGACGCCGCTGCGTCCTGAACGGGCGTGCTCCTGCGGACAGCGTGGTCGCGCGGTTGGCGTGCGTGCAACAGCCGTCGGGTGGTTGTGAACGTCGCTTTGGCAGCGGGAGCAGTCGTTCGCGGTCGCAACTTGAAGGCATTCTCCCCGCAAGACACTGGACGTACACCCGCCAGCGGGGCCATTACTCTAACGGACAGATCCCACGTCGACAGACATAAGCTAGCCGCAGGTCGAGCGACCACCGCTGACGCGTCGAACGGGTGAGTGCGACCGAAGGCCGAAGTCCGGTTCCGCGATTCAGTGGCCGAAGGCGAACACTACTGGGTAGGCTTTCACGTCTTTTGCTTTGCAGGCTCCAAGTGATGGAAGATCGGGGGAGAACGTGCGACCTAGCAGAAACGTGAGGCCAGCCGCAGGCGATGAAATCACGCGGTAATGGGCTGAATGATTACGGCTGGTCTGATTCTGTCTCGTATCTCCTGGTACACCGGAATACCGGAGTCGATGCCGACTTCCAGGGACACGCAGACGGCGAACCGCACCTTGCCTGGTAATTCACCAGCGTCAGCGGAGCAATTCACTTTGCATTCGAAACGGTTCCCATCGACAAACGCTACTGCATCGCTGCCTTCAAGAATTTCATGCTGCACGGAGCCGCGCAGCGCCGCCTTGTCGTGCACGCTATTGGCGCGCTTGATTCGAAGTTGGTCCTGCGGCGGTGTCATCCAGAGCTTGGCGCGGCGATACCCTTGGTGGGAACAATTGATGGGCGCCATCCATGCCAGCGTTACAGTCAGGCGGCGCCACGCAATCTTGCCGGCCAAGGTCGGCGGCAGCGGCGCGGAAAACACAAAGGCTTCATCGGCACCGAGTTCGCCCACACCGAGCAGCGTAGCGCGTTCGGCAGCGCAGGTGATGGCGCGCTCGACATCGACGGGGCCATACCCCAGCCAGCGCGTCACCAAGTCCTTCTGGGCCGCGTGCTTCGCTACACCGGCAATGGCCTCAATTTCCGGATGTTCGGCGAGAAGCCGGTCCGGCCAATCGCCCCACTGCGCGCCGTGAACCAACAAGGCCTTGAGCAGCACGGCGTCATAAATCGTGTCAGGTGCGTCGTCCCTTTCGGCGCGCAGTAGTTCGAGCATGTCATAGGCTTGCACAGCCGCTCGACTGGCAAGTGCAGCGGCGTTACTGGTGCCGCGGGTGTACGCAGTCGCGGCCAGCGTTTCCCCTGGGAGGGGCGGCACCGCCACCCGGTGGCCAGGCGCCACCCCGGCAGTCACCACCTCCAGCACGCTAACTGCCGGGTCCGGCTGCATGCTTGCACGGTAGAGCACGCGACCGCCAGGCATCAGGATGTCCGGTTTGATGGCGCGACGGAAGCCATGGCCAACTCGCGACAACGGACTCAGCCCACCGGCGGAGAAAAGGTCGTAACGCCCCGGCACAACCGGCGCATTTGCGCTGTCGGCGTGCAGGGCACCTACAGTCAACACATTCAGAGCTTCAGCGGGCGCTATGAGGCGCCGCTCGACGTGTTCGGTGGTCATCGCCGTGAATGCCAGCGCTGATCGTTGTTCTGGTGTCAATCCTTCCAGTGTGTGGCTCGGCGTGTTGAGGCTGAGCCTGCGCATGTCATTTCCCGCGCTCACGATGAAGAGCACGGAATACCTGAACGCCAGCCAGTCCAGTAGGCGCGCCCACGGCGACATCTGGCGATCAAACAAGCGTGCTTCGTCCCCGATCGACAGGTTGATGACGCGCACCGACGGTGCGGCCGCGGGCTCCTGCCCGTCGCCTTCGCAGATTCGCTTGACGGCCCGGTGGATCAAGTCGATCAGCAGAACATCATCCGGCGTGTGTTCGCGCCGACGCGCATTGAAGTTGTCATTGGGATCTGGACGCAAGACGGGACGCACATAGAGGCGGCGTTGCAACGGCCGGGCGCCACCGTCGAGTTCGCCATGCAGGATCAGCGAAGCCATGGCGGTGCCGTGAACCCTGTCCTTGGCTGCGTAGTTTCCTTCCCAGCCATCGGGGTCATCCACCAGCAGCCGTCCCTGCAACTGGGCGTGGTTCTGCAACGGCAGGCCATCGAGCAACGCAACGACCGGCGGTTGATCCGAGGCCCCGGCGGGGACCGCTTGTGGCTGCACTTCGGCCTCGTTCACTCCATCAGTGACCGATTGCGCTTTAGGCCGAAAGAACATGATGCGATCAGACAGCACCAACTCAGGCGTCTGGCCGGCCAGCACCTCGGCAACCGTCTGCGCGGGCAGTTCAACCAGAAACCCGTGATACGCGATCTCGCCGATCAGTGCGCTTCGCAGGACCTGTCCGCCGAGCGCCTGGACTAGGGCCTTGATGTCTTCGCGGGCCTTGTTGTTCTTCTGCTGCGAGGCGAATTGCCATGCCTCGATCTCGAACCTGATGGTCTGCAAGCCATCATCGAGACAGTTCTGCCAATACCGGCGAACGTCGATATCAATGCGGTCCACAACGCTCCAGTGACGGATGTTGCGCAACTGGCCGAACAGGTTGCGGAACTTGTTCAGCCCGCGATCGAACTGCGCCGCGGGGTCGTTTTGGTAGCGGGTCCAAAGCGCCAGCAACTGGACAAGCGCCTCCTGGTTGCTTGCCAACAAGAACAGGCGACCCGGGAACGTCTTGTCGGCCTTTCCCTGGATGAAGAAATCTTCATCGGGCGCAATCTGATCCTCGGCCCATTCGACGAGCCATTCCAGTCCAGGGACCTTGGCGACTGCTTTGGCAAAGTCTTCGACGGTCCCGGCCACCTCGAGAACCAGGATGAGTTCCGGGTTCTCCATCGGCGCTGTCTGCTGCAGCTTCAGGCGCTGTGCTTCGAAAGCCTGTTGCAGCACCGCGAACTGCGGTGCGATGCGGGCGCGCTGGCGTGCGATATCCGGAATGCGGACCGAGCCTCCGCCTCCTCCCAGGGAGTTTCGATCAGCGGGTGTAGGTTCGGGAAAAAGTAGAAGGGGAAAATTTCCTGTTGCCATCCGTTGACCGTCTCTCGTCGTTTTTTCTTATTGGCCGATGGTGATTCGAGCCTGCCATTGCTTGAGCCTCTCGGCCACGATGCGCTTTAGGTTCGCATCAGGCAGCGACAGCACATACCGCCGCTGAACGTCTTCGCAGAACTGTTCGAGGTCCGAGAAACTGGTGGCTTGAATCTTGGTAGCGAGCGTCTTTGGCGAGAAGCCCAGCGGCCCCTCCTGACGGGCCTGGAAGCGAGTGAACCACTCTTCCTTCTGGGCGAGCGTCGGCGCCGGCAGTGAAAGCCGCAATTGAAACCGGCGCCACACGGCCCGGTCCAGCAACTCGGCATGATTGGTCGCAGTCACGACCACGACATGGCTGGGCAGCGCATCAATCTGCAGCAGCAGCGAACTGACGACCCGCTTGATCTCACCCGTTTCGTGGACATCGCCGCGCTCTTTTCCGAGCGTATCAAACTCGTCGAAAAACAAGACGCATTGGTGCGTACGCACGAAGTCGAACAACTTCTTCAACCGTCCACTGGTTTCGCCCAGGAAGCTGCCGATGACGGCCTCGTAGCGCACAACGAATAGAGGAACCAGCAATTGAGCCGCAATGGCTTCGGCAAGAGACGTCTTGCCGTTGCCTGGCGGCCCGGACAGTAGAACGCGGTTCCTGGGTTCGAGTCCATAAGAGCGAAGGATATCCTTGCGATGCTGCTCTTCGACCAGCTCCCGACATGCCGCGAGCGATGCGGCGTCCAGGAACAACGCGTCGAGCGCGCGGCGCGGCTCAATCTCATAAAGCAAGCCCCCGTGACCCCCGTCGAAGGAGCGAATCACCTCGGGTGAACGCGTTCGCCCACTGGCTCGCAGGTTTTCTTCGAGCTTGTCCGCGAGCTGGTGGTGATGCTTGGCGCGCTCTTCCGCCGCCATGGCTTCCACCGTGGTGCGCAGCAATCGCTGGTCACCCTGGCTCCCGGCCTTTACGAGACTGACTATGAGGTCCGCTCGCGACATATCTTCCCCTCTCTCAATATCGAATTCATGTGTTCTTCCCGCATCTTGCCAGATCGCAATGCGGATGGCGCTGCTGCCAGCCTTGCGGCCAATTGTTGTGGGAAATTGAGAATCTCCATCGGATGCACGAACTCCAGAAGGGGTTGCGCTGGCCCAAGTAGCGATGCCACGGCTTTGGAATTGAAACCGGTGCCGATTGCGCGCAGCATCGACTGTCAGCTTCCCGCTTGTTCGAGGGCGCATTGTCAGCGACTGCACCCAGTCTCGTCCGGCCGGACAACTTTCTCGGAAGCCGGTATTCAGCGTGAATGCCGGCAATGGAGCGCCGCGTAATTCAGCAAGGCAGCGGGTGCGGTCATTGGCCGACGAAACCTGCGTGTCACGTCTGGCCCAGACCAGTCACTAAATCACCTCATCGGCGCGCAGCAGCAGCGACTGCGGGATCGTGAGGCCCAGCGCTTTCGCGGTCTTGCGGTTGAGGACCAGTTCGAGTCGCGTCGGCTGTTCGACCGGCAGATCGGCAGGTTTGGCGCCCTTGAGAATCTTGCCCACATAGCTGGCACTACGCCGGAAACCATCGGCGTTGTTTGCTCCATGGCTGATCAGACCGCCGACCTCCGCATATTCGCGAAATCCGGATATGGATGCCATCCGGTATGTAGCCGCCAGTTCGGCGATTTGGCGGCATTGCTGGATGAAAAGCGGGTGCTGGGCCACAATTAACGCTTGGGATTTTTCCTTGACCATCGCACCGAATGCCTTGTCAATTTCCTCTGGCGTGCGTGCTTCCACTGGCAGGACTTTCACGTTGCGCTTTGCTGCTGCGGCCTCGACCTCTTTTAGCAGCACGCCGTTAGCGGAGACTTCCAGGTTTATCAAGACAGACACAAGGGAGACCTTGGGCGCAGCGCCGAGCAGCATTTCCAGGTGCTTGGGACCGAATTCGGCGGACATGATCGAGAGCCCGGTGATGTTGCCACCGGGATGCGAGAGACTTCGCGCAAAACCCTGGAAGACTGGGTCACCGACATTCACCATGACGATGGGGATCGTGGTGGTCGCCTTCTGCGCCGCCAGCGTGCTGGACGTCGCTGCCGCAACGATCACGTCCACCTTGAGATCGACCAATTCCCTCGCAAGCCCGGGCAGGCGCTCCACCTTGCCATCGGCGAAGCGCCATTCGATGAACAGGTTCATGCCTTCGACGTAACCGAGTTCGCGCATTGCCGGCCGGAACACGCCGAAATGAGGATCCTTGTCGGCATCCGAGATTTTGCGTGGGGCAAGGAAACCGATGCGCCAGACCTTGTTGGTGGCCTGCGCGAAAGCGATGCCGGGTGCTGTTAGCAGCGCCGTGACGGTTGCGATTAGAGGCCTGCGCCGAATGTTCATAGGATCCCTCTCCGTTTTGCAAGACACGGCAAGCGGTGGGATCAGGTAGCGACGATCCCAACGAAACCGCGGTTGGGATCAGTTTATGCCTGAACGGCGGGTACGTGGCGCACTGCTGTCATACGTGCCCGGACGACGAAGGTGCGGGCCCAGCCTCGCGCTGCCGGACGACTTTCCCGGAACCCGCCGCTCGGGCTGAATGTCAGCAACGGAGCGCGGCGCAATTCGGCACTGCAGCGGGACTGCCCGTCGCTTCAGCGAACAGTCGCACTCGCGCCAACAACTCGCTATTTCTTCGTCGGCGCTTTGTAGCTGAGGCCGTGCGCCTTCTCTTGCGCCGCCACGAACTCCTTCGGGGACATCAGCTTCGTGGTCCGATAACTGCTGAGATGGCCAGCGGCGTTGACGGCCAAAGCCAGCGCGGCCGCAGCCGTGTCGTCAGGTGCCTCAAAAACTGCGACCACGTCATGCTCACCGAGACAGAAGTCAAAGCTGACCAACTTGCCACCAAGTTTCTTGATGATGGCCGTAACTCCTGCCACACGATCCTGGGGATTGCTGACAAACGCGGCAATAGCGGCGGAAGTGTAGGAGGCTTGAATGAGATAACGAGGCATGACAGGGTCTCCTTGTGATGTTGGATCTTGATCAATGTTGTCCCCTCAGCCGATGCATCGCAGGACAGATCATTTGTAGCACGAACTCCCATGGTCTTTAGGGAAAATCTTGTAGCAATGCCAACCCGCGGGGTCGGGAGCGCGGGCCTAAATGCACATCGGCAACGTGTAGGTGCCTGCGGCAGGGCGGGGACTTGCAGTTCGAGGTGGGTGAGGATGCGCCCGATCACCGGCGCGGTGTTAGTTGCGAACACGCGATGATCCCGCCCGCCCGCGCCCGCAGGGAGCGGTGGTAACGCGAACGCCAGCTTTGCTGGCTGCGAAGTGATTGGCGGTTTTGCGGCGCGTCTTGCCATCACGACTCTCGGTCGGATGTTATGGCAGGGCCCCGGAGCGGGTCGTCGGAACGCGCAAGGATTTGGAGCCTCCGGTGTTGTTGCCTGACGTCAATTTCCGTCGTTGTTCTGCATCAGCTTGTCATGACCCGGGATACGAGACGAAAATTTGCCAACCTGCGCAGCGCGCGGCGATGTACGGCGCTGCAAATCACGATTTCTCTCAGTTCAACCATCCGCACGACACGACCATGGCTCTAAAAAAAACCTACACCAAGATCGACGTCCAGGCCGCGCTGGACCTTGCCGAAGGGCACAGGTTCAGCAGCTTCGTCACCGTGTGGGGTGGCAACGATTCACACTTTCAAACCAGGGAGCACCGGGACCGGGAAGGTAAGTTGAGGGCAACCACAACGGTTTACGCGCCGGGTTTGGAAGCGGAGAAGGTCTCGGACGACGTGGGCCATACCAAGCGCAACCATGTCAAGGGTCATCAAGAGACTGAATACGTCGGAACGAAGTCCTGCTTCGACGACCTCAACACCTGCCTGGGTGCCACGACCGAAGTGCTGAACTCGGTCAAGGGGCAGACCGCTCTTCAGGAAATGGACGACGACACGTCAATCCGCGACAGGAAGATCCGTTGCGACCTCACGGGCGACTGGTATGGAGACGCCGGGGACGGCGTCAAAAAGAAGATCAGGGACGTCACGGTGATCGTGATGCGGCTGGGCACCGACACGCTGTGGCTGCATACCAGTTACCCCACGGGCTTCGTCACCTGAACGCGCGAGTCTCGCGCGCCGCCAAGGCGGCTGGGGTTTGATCGACGGTTGGCGAGCCGCTTCTTTCCTCGCCAGTTCCCGTGGAAGCCAGCGGGCGGCTGGCCTGCAAAAAGAGAGCGGTGGCGGGCGAACACTGCGGGACGCCGCTCACTCGGCAGTGGCGCCCGAGTCCTTCACCACCTTGGCCCATTTGACGATCTCGGCGGCCTGAAAGCGGGCCAGCTCCTCGGGGGTCGATATCCACGGCTCCAGGCCCAGGGCCCGGAGTTTGTCCTGCACGTCCGGCAGCTTGAACACGCGCTGCATCTCGGCGTTGAGCCTGGCCACGATGTCGCGTGGTGTGCCGGCCGGCGCGAACACCGCGAACCAGGTGGTGGCCTCGAAGCCCGGTACGGTCTCGGCCACGGTGGGCACGTCCGGCGCGGCTGCGCTGCGTTTGGTAGTGGTTTGCGCCAGTGCGCGGATCTTGCCCTCCTTGGCCATTGGCAGCGCCGAAGGCATGTTGTCGAACATGAGCTGGATCTGCCCGCCCACCAGGTCGGGAATGGCGAACTGCCGGCCCTTGTAGGGCACATGCGTCATCGAGGTGCCGGTGAGCGACTTGAACAGCTCGCCCGAGACATGCACCGAGGTGCCGATGCCCGGCGAGCCGAACGACAGCTTGTTCGGGTTGGCCTTCATGTAGGCGATCAGCTCGGCCACGCTCCTGACCGGCAGGTCGTTGTTGACCACCAGCAGGTTCGGCGCCGAGGCCACGTGGCCCACGGGTACGAAGTCCTTGACCATGTCGTAGGGCATCTTGGCGTACAGCGCACCGTTGATCGAGTGCGTGCCCACCGTGCCCATCACCAGTGTGTAACCGTCGGCCGGCGCCTTGGCGACGAAATCCGCGCCGATGTTGCCGCCCGCGCCAGCCTTGTTGTCGACCACCACGGTCTGGCCGAGCTGCGACTTCTCGCTGAAGATGCGCGCCAGCGTGTCGGGCGCGCCGCCGGACGGAAACGTCACCACCAACCGGATCGGCTTGCTGGGGTAACTCTGGGCGACGGCGCCAAAAGCGGCAAGGCCGAGCGCGGTGGCGAGGACGATGGGCAGGGTCAGGGATTTCATCTTGTCTCCGGTGGTGGAACTGCAGGGGCCACGGCCATGGTATCGATCATCCCATGCATTTCGGCTCGCAACCGGCGCCAATCAAGGCTTCTGCCTACATTGGTTGATTGCAGTCGAGCCTCGCGGCGGCCATGGCCGACATGGCGTGCGACCCGTTGGAACGGTATGTTATTTTCCCGGCGCCTGCCTTCGTTGCACGAAGGCCGCCGTCGCCATGGACTACTCGCTGGTTGCCCATTTGCAACCCCATCTAGGCAGACGCCAACCGAAACGCCGCAGCCATGGCATGCTGCTCGCGGGCCCGCACGCCAGCATGTGCGGCGATCGTTCGCCACTGCCGCACGACCGTCAGGCAACGGTCGATGATCGCTTCTGCATCACGAACGAATACGCGATAGTACGGCGCCACGGCGCGGGTGAGATCGAGGTCCAGTGCGTTATCGGCTTGGCTGATGTTCAGCTTCAGACCCTGGGCGTGCGGCACCGGGTTCATGTCGAAGGCTGGGGAGAGGCGCCAACCCTTCCCGGGCACCAGGATGAAGCCGTGATTTCGCAGGTGGTCGTCGGTGTTGGAAACCATCAGGTTGAAAACAATCCGCGACCACAACTCCCGAAGGTCGATGTCGGTCTGCGCGCCGTGATCGATCAGGACACGCGCGATTTCAAGGTAGCTTGCACCGGTCGAAGCGTCGTTGCCGTCCTGGCGTCCGGTGAGTGTCATCGCGGACGCGAAATGCAGCCGCCGCCCGGAACCTGTTCGATCAAATCGCTGCACCAGAAAAGTGTGGTGCGGGCTCGCGAACCGGCGCGCGAGACTGTCGGGAACTTGCAGCCCGCAGCCACGCGCCAGCGTGTGTACCACCATTTCCCAGGCACCTACGTCATGCTCGTCGCGCGCGCTGGGAAACTTGGCGATCCACAGGTGGCCGTTAGGATCGGCGACGCTGGCCTTGGGTCGCGCGCCACCCAGCGACCCACCCGGCGCGATCAGCATCCGCAGCCACTGATCACCCTGCGCAGCGGTGTTGTCCTCGTCGCGTTCCAGCGCCAGGCTGGCGGCCTCGAGTTCGCGCAGTTGAACAAATAGCGGCGCGGCAACGTCGTGCTGGTGGTCCAGAAACTCACCGGCATCTTCCAGGCGAAACCGCAACGCGCCGGCACGGAACGCGTCATGCACACCGAGCAGATAGTCCGACTCGACAAGTCGTACAGCCACGGCCGTGATGCCGGCCCTTTGCGCGCGCTCCAGTCGGCGCTGCATGAGTAGTCTTCCCCAACGATCCGGGCTGGCGTCGGCGAAGACGCCGAAGGTTTCACTGCCCTGCTGCGGGTGTTGCCGACCTGCGAACAGCCCCAGCCTCGGATCGAGCTGCAGATTGGCGCAAGCGCGGTGTTCGAGCGCGAGCCGGTCGAACTCGAACTCGAATACTTCGCGCCCGGCCCCGCGCCGGGCGCGCAGCACGCCAAGACGCAGCGGCGCAGGCAGACCGTCCCAGTCGGCATAAACCGCGATCGTGCGCACGCCTGTGGCCATGTGGTCAGCCGCGCCGCCTCTTCGGCACCGGCCTCGTCGGCTTGAGCAGGCCAGCGAGGACGCGCGAACTGGTGAAGCCGCTGGCGCCCATCCACGCACTCGCGTCGCCGGCCGGCTTCGCACGTCGGCGGGTGGACGGCACGGGTGTGTCGACATGCCGCACGGCTTCGTCGCGCCCGGCGCGCTGCACGGGCACGGGAGCGGCGACCGTGGTCGTTCGGCCGCGCACCTTGGCCTGCGGCGTGAGCACGGCCTTGCCCACTGCTGCCACAGTGCGCCCGGCCGGCAACCTGGCGTCCTGCAGCTCGCGGCCCAGGGGGTCCGCCTGCCCCAGCAGGTCGAGATCCCTCTCGATGCCGAGCACCTGCATGACGGCCAGGTAGGCACCGATGGTTACACCCGGCCCGCCACGCTCCAGGCTGCGCAATGTCATGGGTGCCATGCCAGCCCGTTC
>JANLQZ010000432.1:0-4528 GCA_031368125.1 Betaproteobacteria bacterium | reverse complement strand
ACGGGCTTGCCACGACCGGCAGGTGATTTGGCGCCATGCGCCGATCTGCCGAGCAGTTTGTCTATGAAATTCTTGATCATGTCGTCTTGTGAAACAGTTCCAGTATGCGCCATCCGCGCTGTTGGGCGATCGCGCGCAAGCGGTCATCGGGGTTGGTCGCCACCGGCCTGTCGGCGCGCTCCAGCAGCGGCAAATCATTCATCGAATCGGAATAGAAGCTGATGTGCACGTCGCCCCAGTCCAGCGAGCGGCTGTGAAGCCATTGCGCCATCCGCACCACCTTGCCCTCGCGCGCAGAAGGCACACCGCGGATCGCACCCGTGATCCAGCCGCTGCCGCCGGGCATATTGTCACACTCCAACTCGACCGCGATCAGCTCGCTCACGCCAAAGGCGTCGCAGATCGGGCGCGTCACGAATTCGTTGGTCGCAGTGATGATGGCCACCAGGTCGCCCGCGTCCTGGTGTTGGCGCACCAGTGCCATCGCCTGCGGCCGGATGGCCGGGCCCACCACCGACTGCATGAACCGCTCGCGCGCCTCGATCGACGCCACGCGACCCTGGCGCCGCACGGCATCGGTGGCGAAACGCACGTAGTCGTGGATATCCAGCGTACCAGCCTGGTACTGGGCGAAAAACTCCTCGTTGCGCCGCCCGAATTCGACCGGGTCGGTCCAGCCGATGGTGGTGGTGAACACGCCCCAGGCATAGTCGGAGTCGATCGGAAGCAACGTATGGTCCAGGTCGAACAGCGCAACTTTAAAGGATTACCGGGTCATGTCATTTGCTCCCGCGTACGCCCGCCCATGGGCGACGTGTCCAACGCGCTGGCTGTTCCAACGTCCGCTTTCGGCCCATTGCGGTCGTTGGTTTGCGGGCCGTATGGCCACGTCCCGGGCCAGCGCGCCGGGCGTCCGCGCCCGCACGGACGGCTTGACGACGAAGCCGCGGACTCCGTTCGCTTGGTCTGCCATGCGCTTGCCCGGGGACGTGGGTCGGTAGTGAATGGGCGCAGGGTCTATTCGCGATTGCCACAACGCTCGCGCCCCAGCCAAGTCGTTGACGCGGCGGCGCTGGCACACCAGGAGCAGTCGCTCGCGCGTGACCCGGAGCACAGTCGCTGCCGGCCCGCGGCCCTGCCAACCATGGTGGCGAGCCGCTATCAGGGCAAACCAACGACCGCAACGGGGCGCAAGCGGCCGGTTTGATCGACCGTCTGTTCCTGCTCCCGGACCAACAGCGTTTCATCTCAGGCGTTGTCCATCATCGAGCGGATCAACGGGATCGTGATAACACGTTTGGTCTGCAACGCATAACCATCGATCAAGTCCAGCAACTCCATCAGGCTGCCGAGGTCGCGGCTGAAACGCGTCAACATGAAGTCCATCACCTCGTCGCCCAGGAACACTCCACGCGCGTCCGCCGCCTGGCGCAGAACCGCTCGCCGCTCCGGCTCGCTCAGCACCTTGAGCCCGAACACGTGGCCCCAGCCGAGCCGGGTGCGCAAGTCCTCGCGCACCTGCAGGCCGGCCGGCGGCTGGTCACCGGCGCCCAGAACCCAGCGCTGGTGCGTCTGGGCGTTGACGAACCAGTTGAAGGCCGCGTGCTGCTGAACGGCCGAGTATTGGTGCACATCGTCGAACAGCACCGCCGCCCACGACTCGGAAAACGGCCCGGGCTCGAGGTCGGTCGCGTCGAGCCAGCCCACCACAGCACCCTGCTCGCGCAAGGCCTCGCGCACTGCCTTGAGCAGGTGCGTCTTGCCGCTCCCGTTGGCGCCCCACAAATAGGTCGGCACCGGGGACCGGGTTGCGGCACTGGTCTGTTCCCCCACCCAGAGCGCCAGGTGTTTTTGAACCGCCTCGTTGGGACCGGGAAAAAAGTTCTGCAGTGTGGGGCCGGTGGACAGTCCGATGTCGAGCGCGATCTGTTTCATGCCGGGCCCGTGCTCAAGCGCCGAGGTACAGGTTGCTCGACAGGTAACTCGCCCACGCGCGCCGTATCGCCACCAGCAGCACGGCGCTGGCAGGCAGCGCGATCAGCACGCCGACGAAACCCAGCAGTTGCCCGAACGCCAGCAGCGCAAAAATGACCGCCAAGGGATGCAACCCGATGCGCTCGCCCACCAGCCTGGGTGTCAGGTACAGACTTTCCACCAACTGGCCCACTCCGTAGACCACCGCCACCATCAGCACCGCCCGCCCCGGACCGGCAGTGGCGGCGAACTCCAGCAAGCCGGCCAAGGTGGCCAGCAGCAGGCCCAACCCAAAACCCAGGTACGGCACAAAAATCGCCAGCCCGGTGAACACGCCGATGGGGAGCGCCAGGTCGAGTCCGAACAGCGCCAGCCCGGCACTGTAGAACAGTGCCAGGATCAGCATCACGAGCAGCTGCCCGCGCAGGTACTGGCCCAGCACCGCGTCGGCTTCGGTGGTAAAACTGTCGAAGGCGCCCCTGGCACGGCCGGGCACCAGTTTCAAGACGGTGGCAACAAAGCGGTCCCAGTCCATCAACAGGTAGAACAGGGCCACGGGGATCAGCACCGCATTGCCGATGATCGTGAAGGCCACGCTGCCGCCGAGCTTAAGCGACGCCATCAAGGAACCAAAAGCGTCTTCGAAATTGGCATTCAGGTACTTGAGCACGAACGCCTTGATGTTGTCCACGTCGAGCGACAACTTGAGCCCGAACTGGGCCAGAAACGGCTTGATCGACTCGTTGAGCCGGTCGAACAGCACCGGCACCTGGTCGCGCATCAGCGGCAGCTCCTTGGCCAGTATCGGCACGACCAGCAGCAACACACCGAGCAGCGCGACCAACAGCAGCAGTTCCACCACCACCACCGCCAGCAGCCGCGGTATGCGCCCGCCCCCCAGGCGGTCGAGCCAGTTCACCATCGGCGTAAGTGCGTAAGCCAGCACCGCCGCGACCACGAATGGCGTCAGCACCGGAGCCAGCAACCACAACACAAAACCCGCCAACAGCGCAATCGCGCCCCAGGTGGCGACGGCTTTTTGCATGGCGGTGAATTGCATACAGGCGGGCGGGGTTGAACCCGTAGAATCTGGGCAAATTCTATCGGGCTCCGCCCTGCCCGCTGGCGGCTGGCGGCCGCATCCGCCTTCCTGCAGGCAATTTAGAACCGCTCGCCATGACCACTCCCGTCCCTACCACCGCCCTGTCCTACAAAGACGCGGGCGTCGACATCGATGCCGGGGACGCGCTGGTGGAGCGCATCAAGCCGCTGGCCAGGAAGACCATGCGCGACGGCGTGCTGGCCGGCATCGGCGGTTTTGGCGCGCTGTTCGAGGTGCCCAAGCGTTACCGCGAGCCGGTGCTGGTGAGCGGGACCGACGGCGTGGGAACCAAGCTCAAACTGGCGTTCGAATGGAACATGCACGACACCGTCGGCATCGACCTGGTCGCGATGAGCGTCAACGACGTGCTGGTGCAGGGCGCCGAGCCGCTGTTTTTCCTGGACTATTTTGCCTGCGGCAAACTGGAGCTGGAAACCGCCGCCGCAGTGATCGGTGGCATCGCGCGCGGCTGTGAATTGTCCGGTTGCGCGCTGATCGGCGGCGAGACCGCCGAAATGCCGGGCATGTACCCGGCCGGTGAATACGACCTGGCCGGTTTTGCGGTCGGGGCCGTGGAAAAATCGAAGATCCTTACCGGCCGCGATGTAGCCGCCGGCGACGCGGTGCTGGGGCTGGCCAGCAGCGGGGTGCATTCGAACGGTTTCAGCCTGGTGCGCAAGTGCATCGACCGCTGCGCCGGCACCGGGCTTGGGCGCGATGAAGGCCGGTTGCCGGTGATGCTGGACGGCCGGCCGTTCCGCCAGGCCCTGATGGAGCCGACCCGGCTTTACGTGCTGCCGGTACTGGCGGCGCTGGCGGCACACCCGATCAAGGCCCTGGCCCACATCACCGGTGGCGGCCTGCTGGAGAACATTCCGCGCGTGCTGCCAAGCGGGATGGCCGCCCATTTGCGCAAGGGCAGCTGGCCGCAATCCGAGCTGTTTGCCTGGCTGCAGGCAACCGCAGGCATCGGCGACCACGAGATGAACCGCACTTTCAACAACGGCATCGGCATGGTGGTGGTGGTGGACCCGGCCAGCGCCGACGCCACCGCACGGACTTTGCGCGCCCAGGGGGAGACGGTGTACGAGATCGGCCTGATCGCGCCGGTTGGCACCGGTGGCGCGGTCGAGATCCGCTAGCGCGCCAGTGCGGCCCTAACCGCTTCGGGCACGGCGCAACTCGGCCGTGCGCGCGGCGATGGCATCGATGTCCAGCCCCTCTTCGACATTGCCCAGGTAGATTTCCAGGTCGGCCACCGCCGGCGCCGCATGACCCAGTTCGGCATGGGCCAGCCCGCGGTCGCGGTACTCGGCCCAGGCCTGCGGCAACAACACCACCAGGCGGTCCTGCACTGCGATCATGCGCGCCCAGTCTTCCTGGGTGCGGTGGATCTCCTTCAGGTTGCGCAGCATGCGCGCAACGATGTCGCGCGGCGGCGTCGCCTGCAGG
>JANLQZ010000424.1:0-2955 GCA_031368125.1 Betaproteobacteria bacterium | reverse complement strand
GTTGACTTCATTGAAGGTGGTCAGGATCGCGTTGGACGACTGTGACTGCAGCAGGCGTTCGGCGACCCGCGCGCGCAGGCGGCTCATAGGCACGCGTTGTTCCGGCCGCTCGCCCAGATTGACCTTGGGTGTTGCCACCTGCGGCAGGGGCGGCGCGCTGACCGCGACCGAAATGCCTGGGGCGGGAGAAGCCGGCGGGCGTGCAGCGGCCACCGCCGCCAGCACATCGCCCTTGGTGACCCGGCCGTCCTTTCCGGTACCGCCAACCGTGCCCGCGGGCAGGTTGTTGTCGGCCATCAGCTTGGCCGCCGCCGGCATGGCTACGCCCGCCATGGCGCCGGACTGCACGTCCACCGGCGTTGCCGCAGGCTGGGACCTGGTTGCCGCTGGCGCTACCGCAGCCGCGGCAGGGGCCGCACCCACCCGCCCCTCGGTGTCGATCCGTGCGATGGGTTGCTCTGCAGCGACGGTGGCACCGTCTGGCGCCAGCAACTCCGACAACACGCCCGCGGCCGGCGCCGGAACCTCCATCACCACCTTGTCGGTCTCGACCTCGATCAGGATTTCATCCACGGCGACCGTGTCGCCGACCTTCTTCTTCCACTGGAGCAAGGTTGCCTCCGCGACCGATTCGGACAATTGCGGGACCTTGACTTCTACGATGGCCATATCAATTCTTTCGACGACAGTTGTTCATTCCGGCACGTGCAGCAGCGCTGACTTGGTGAGCACAAAACCCTTGAGTTTCGCGAATGCACCGTCCACCAGCGCTTTTTGCTGGTCCTGGTGCAGCTGGGAGTAACCAACAGCGGGGGACGCCGAGGCGGACCGGCCGGAGTAACCGAGCTTCTGCCCGTCCTGCATGTTTTCATGGATGTAGTGCTGCACGAAGAACCAGGCGCCCTGGTTCTGAGGTTCGTCCTGGCACCACACGATGTCGGTCGCGTTCGGATATTTCTTGAGTTCGGTGGCAAACGCCTTGTGCGGGAACGGATAGAGCTGTTCGATGCGAAGGATGACCGTGTCATCCGAACCCCGTTCCTCGCGCTTGCGCACCAGGTCGTAGTAGACCTTGCCCGAGCACAGGATGATGCGCCTGACCTTGTCGGCCTTCAGTTCCTTGTTCTCCGGAATCACGGTCTGGAAACTGCCCTTGGTGAACTCGGATAAAGGCGACGCCGCGTCCTTGGCCCGCAGCAGCGACTTCGGCGTCATGACGACCAGCGGCTTGCGCAGGTTGCGCACCATCTGGCGCCGCAGGATATGGAATATCTGGCTCGCAGTGGTGGGCTGCACCACCTGCATGTTGGTATCGGCGCTGAGTTGCATGAAGCGCTCCAGCCGCGCCGAACTGTGCTCGGGGCCCTGGCCTTCGTAGCCGTGCGGGAGCATCAGCGTGATGCCGTTCACGCGGCCCCACTTGACTTCACCGGATGCGATGAACTGGTCTATGACAACCTGGGCGCCATTGACGAAGTCGCCAAACTGCGCTTCCCAGATCACCAGCGTATTCGGATCGTTAGACGCGTAGCCGTATTCGAACGCCAGCACCGCCTCCTCGGACAGGATCGAGTCGATGACCACGAACGGTGCCTGGCCGTCGGCGACGTTCTGCAGCGGGGTGTAGGTACCCTCGTCGAACTTCTCGCGGTTCTGGTCGTGGATCACCGCCTGGCGGTGGGTAAAGGTGCCGCGGCCACTGTCCTCTCCGCTCAGGCGGACCGGATAACCGCTCGCCACCAGCGAGGCGAAGGCCATGTGCTCACCCATGCCCCAATCAACCGGGATGTCGCCGCGGCCCATGGCCGCGCGGTCGGCGTAGACCTTCCTGACCAGTTGGTGCGGGGCCACGGTTTCCGGAATCGTCGTGAGCCTGGCCGCCAGCCGCTTCCACTCGGCCAAGGGAATCGCCGTGTCGCCGGCGTCGGTCCATTTCCGGTTCAGGTACGGCATCCAGTCAACCGCGTACTTGCTCTTGAAATTGGTCAGGACCGGGTCGAAGGTGTTCTTGCCGGCGTCCAGCGCGGCGCGCGTGGCCTTGACCATGTCGTCGCCCAGGCCGGCGTCGAATCCCTGCGCGGTCAACTTGTCCGCGTACAGGCGGCGTGTACCCGGGTGCTGGGCGATCTTCTTGTACATCAGCGGCTGGGTCAACGCCGGGGTGTCCTGCTCGTTGTGGCCGAGCTTGCGAAAGCAGATGATGTCGACCACCACGTCCTTCTGGAACTCCATGCGGTATTCCAGCGCCATCTGGGTTGCCAGCACCACCGCCTCCGGGTCGTCGCCGTTGACATGCAGCACTGGTGCCTCGATCATCTTGACCACGTCCGAGCAATACAAAGTCGAGCGGCTGTCGCGCGGGTCGCTGGTGGTGAAACCGATCTGGTTGTTGATCACGATATGCACCGTGCCGCCGGTGGAGTAACCACGCGTCTCGGCCAGCGCCAACGTCTCCATCACCACGCCCTGCCCGGCAAACGCGGCATCACCATGCACCAGCACCGGCAACACCTGTTTGCCCAGCGGATCGGCGCGGCGGTCCATGCGCGCGCGCACTGAACCCTCCACCACGGGGTTGACGATCTCCAGGTGCGAGGGGTTGAACGCCAATGTGAGATGAACCGGCCCGCCCGGCGTCGACACGTCGGAGCTGAAACCCTGGTGGTACTTCACGTCGCCGCTGGGCAGCTCCTCCGGTGCCGTATGGTCGAACTCGGCAAACAGGTCGGCCGGCAATTTGCCCAGCGAGTTCACGAGCACGTTGAGCCGGCCGCGATGGGCCATGCCGATAACGATTTCCTGCAGTCCCACGCTGCCGCCACGCTGTATCAGCTCGTCCATCGCCGCGATGAAGCTTTCGCCGCCTTCCAGCGAAAAACGCTTCTGGCCAACGTACTTGGTGTGCAGGAAGCGCTCCAGCCCTTCCGCGGCTGTCAGCCGGTCCAATATGTGGCG
>JANLQZ010000418.1:0-1714 GCA_031368125.1 Betaproteobacteria bacterium | reverse complement strand
GTGGTCGGCACCCTGTACCTCAAGTCCACCTCGCAGTCGGTCGTGGCGCTGATCATGCAGCCCTCGGAGGCCGCGCTCGCGCACCTGAACGACTGGCTGACCACGGGCATGGGGCTGCTGCTGCTGATCGTGCTGCTGGTGGCCGTGATCGATGTGCCGCTGCAGCGGTTTCTGCACCGCTCGCGCCTGAAGATGTCGCACCAGGAATTCAAGCAGGAGCACAAGGAATCGGAAGGCAACCCGCTGGTCAAGGGCAAGCTGCGCGCGCGCCAGCGTGAACTGTCGCAGAGCAACAGCATCACGGCGGTGCCCAAGGCCGATTTCGTGGTCATGAATCCGACCCATTTCGCGGTCGCCATTCGTTATGACGAATCGAGCATGCGCGCGCCCCAGGTCATATCCAGGGGCGCGGACCTGCTGGCGCTCAAGATCCGCGACATCGCGCGCACCCATGCCATTCCAGTGTTGCGCTCCCCGGTGCTGGCGCGCGCGCTGTACGCCCACGCGGAACTCGGGCAGGACATTCCGTCCGGCCTGTACACCGCGGTGGCCCAGGTGCTGGCTTATGTCTACCGGCTCAAGGCCGCGTTGCGCGGCGAAGGTCCGCTCCCGGGTGAACCACCCGAGCCCGACGTTCCGGCCGACCTCGATCCGCTGGGCCTGGCGTCCGGGCGCACCGGAGCGACACAACCATGACGCCGTCACTGCAGTCGCTGCGACGCTGGATCGGGGCCAACGCCGCCTTTGCCCAGGGCGCCGCGGCGCCGATGCTGGTGGTGGCGATCCTGTCGATGATGGTGCTGCCGCTGCCGGCGCTGCTGCTCGACGTGTTCTTCACCATCAACATCACGGTGGCGCTGATGGTGATGATGGTCGCCGCCTACATGCTGCGCCCGCTCGACTTCGCGGCGTTTCCGGCGGTGCTGTTGTTGACCACGCTGATGCGGCTGTCGCTCAACGTGGCCTCGACCCGGGTGGTGCTGCTCGAGGGCCATACCGGCGCCGGTGCCGCCGGTTCGGTGATCGAGGCCTTCGGCCATTTCCTGATCGGCGGCAACTTTGCGGTCGGCCTGATCGTGTTCTCGATCCTGGTGGTGATCAACTTCGTGGTGGTGACCAAGGGCGCCGAGCGGATTGCCGAAGTGTCGGCGCGTTTTGCGCTCGACGCCATGCCAGGCAAGCAGATGGCGGTGGACGCCGACCTCAATGCCGGCACCATCGACGAGAAGGAAGCCAAGCGCCGGCGCGCGGAAGTGGCCGAGGAAGCGGATTTCTTCGGCTCCATGGACGGCGCCTCCAAGTTCGTCCGGGGCGACGCCGTGGCCGGCATCCTGATCCTGCTGATCAACATCTTCGGCGGCTTCACGGTCGGCGTGTTGCAGCACGGCCTGAGCGCGTCCCAGGCCGCCGATACCTACATCCTGCTGGCCGTTGGTGATGCCCTGGTGGCGCAGATACCGGGGCTGCTGATCTCGGTCGCGGCGGCGATGGTGGTGTCACGCGTCGGCAAGGACCATGACCTCGGGCGCCAGATCGTGCACCAGATGTTCGTGTCGCCCAAGGTGCTGGGCATCAGTGCCACCATCATGGGTATCCTGGGCCTGATCCCCGGCATGCCGCACCTGGTGTTCCTCGGCATCGCCGGCCTGGTCGGTTACGCGGCCTGGGTGCTGGCGCACCGGCCGCCACCGGTCGACCCGCAGGCGGCCGAGCT
>JANLQZ010000410.1:0-2193 GCA_031368125.1 Betaproteobacteria bacterium | reverse complement strand
TTGGGCATCGAGGCCGGGTCCTGAATGCCGGCGATCTGGCGATTGCGCCAGTTTTCGAGCGCCTTGGGAGCCGTGGTGTAGTGGCCATGGCAGTCGATGATCAGGGGTGCACGCATGGGGGCTTGTCTCCTCGGGCAGTTGTTGCCTGCATTGTGGTCGTGCGGGTGCAAAAAATGAAGCCGCGGCACCCACTAGCAGATATAACATTACGGCATGGCCAAGGCTTGGCTATTTCAACACAGGCAGTTGCGCATGGACCTCAAGCAGATCGAATATTTTGTCCGCGTGGCGGAGCTGGGCGGTTTCACCCGCGCCGCCGCGGTACTGGGGATTGCCCAGCCGGCCCTGAGCCGCCAGGTGCGCCTGCTGGAGGTGGAACTGCGGCAGAACCTGCTGACCCGCGACGGGCGCGGGGCTGTGCCCACCGAGGCGGGCCGGCTGCTGCTGGCGCATGGCCGCGGCATCCTGCACCAGGTGGAGCGTGCGCGCGAGGAACTCGGCCGGGTTCGCGGAGCACTGGCGGGCCGGGTGGCGATCGGCCTTCCCACCAGTCTGGCGCGCATCATGACCGTCCCGCTCACTCGCGCCTTTCGCGCACAGATGCCCGACGCCACGATCTCCATCAGCGAAGGCCTGTCGACCGCGATGCAGGAGTCTCTGGTCAACGGGCGTCTGGACATCGCGGTGCTGTACAACGTGCGCGCCAGCCCGGAGCTTGATATCACCGCGTTGCAGCAGGAGGAGTTGTTCCTGGTACAGCCGCGCGCCGGGGCGCGCCAGCCCAAGGCCGGCCCGCCACCGATCACGCTGAAGGCGCTGGCCGAACTGCCATTGGTGATCCCGAGCCGGCCGAATGCGATCCGCATGCAGGTCGAGTCCGAGATGGCGGCCATCGGCTGCCGACCGCGCGTGGCGCTGGAGATCGACGGCGTGTCGGCCATCCTTGACCTGGTGGCCGATGGTGCTGGTTGCGCCGTGTTGTCGCGTAACGCCGTGGCGAGTTCCGTCAAGCCTGCAAACTACCTGCTGCGCGCCATCCGCAACCCGGCCCTGCACACCCAGATTTCGATGGCCACCAGCGCCCAGCGCCCGGCCACGCTGACGCAACAGGCGACGCTGCAATTGATCCGGGAGACGCTGGCCAGCCTGTTGGGGCCGGGGGCGAAGCCAGACGCTCACAAGCGTTAAGCTGCGGGCGGTTTGGCGGCCAACCGAACTTGCCGCCCGCTGCCGAGCCACTACGGTTTGCGCAAGGGCGAGTTGTCGTTGCGGGAGGTCTGGCCGACCTGCTGCATGCCGCTGGCGCACACACCGCCCCGCTCTGGAAGCGCTACACGCAAGGCGATGCCATTGGGCGGGAACTCCCCATGGGGCGTCTCGTCCCCGGCGTGGGCGGTTCGCTCAACCGGCACCACCGGCTCGCCTGCCAGACACTGCTCGACGCGGCCGCCGAGGCGGGTGCTACCGTGCACCGTGGTGTGCGCGACGTCTCGGTTGCGCCCCGGAGCGAACCCGACCGTGTCCTACCGGATCGGCGCCCTGCTTCACATGGTGACCGCATCACTCGTGGTCGGTGCCGATGGGCGCGGCTCGGTGGTACGGCGTTGTGCCGCAATCACGCTCCATCAGCAGGAGGCGAGTACCTGCATCGCCGGCTTGCTGATGGAGGGTGTGTCTGGCGCCGACACGCACGAGGTCGTCACGGAGCACGACTTCGGGTCCTGCCTTCTGCTCCACCAGGGCGCAGGCCGCGCCCGTGCTTACCATGTCGTGCCGCTCGCGCTGCGCACCCGCTACGTCGGCGACGGTGGCAACGCACGGTTCCCCGCCGATGCCACCGCGACGGGATCTCCCATCGCGGCCGCATTGGCGCACGCCCGACCCGCCGGCCCCTGCGGCGTGTTCCCCGGCACCGACAACTGGACCGACCAGCCCTATGCCGGCGGTGTCGTGCCCATAGGTGACGCCGCCGGCCACAACGATCCCGGCATCGGCTGCGGACTGTCGATCGCACTGCGCGACGCCCGTATCGTGCGTGACCTCGTCCTCACCGGCGCCCGCCATGCGGGCGACTTCGCGCCGTATGGGGTCGAGCGGGTCGAGCGGCTGCGTCGGCTGCGCCTGATCGCCGACCTGGTGTCGGCCGCGACAGTCGAGGCGGACGCCGGGCGCGCCACACGCCGGCGTCGCTTC
>JANLQZ010000393.1:0-1580 GCA_031368125.1 Betaproteobacteria bacterium | reverse complement strand
TCGCGCCAGCCGAGAAACCGATCGCATGATGGCCCCCCGCCCGGTCCTGAAGCCCCTGGACGACGCCCTGGCGGAGTTGCTGGCATTTGCGCGTCCACTGGTCGGAGTCGAACGTGTGTCGACTTTCGACGCCGATGGCCGGGTGCTGGCGCTGGACGTGGTATCGGCGCTCCAGGTGCCGCCACAGGACAACAGCGCAATGGATGGTTACGCGGTTCGGTGCGCCGATGTGCGCCAGCTCAGCGCACAGTTGACCGTCACGCAACGCATTGCCGCCGGCAGTGCGGGCACGCCGCTGCATGCCGGCTGCGCCGCGCGCATTTTTACCGGGGCGCCGATTCCGCCTGGCGCCGATGCGGTCGTCATGCAGGAAGACTGCGACCTGCCAGGTCGGCTGCTGCCGTCCGGCCAGACGGCGACCGAAGCGGCCGTGCTGCGCATCAACGTGGTGCCACAACCGGGCCAATGGATCCGTCGGGCCGGCGAAGACGTTCGTCGCGGGTCGATCGTTCTGGCCCGCGGGCAGCGCCTGACACCGGCCGGACTCGGACTGGCGGCCAGTGTCGGGATGGACCAGCTCGAAGTCGCGTGCCGGCCGCGTGTGGCCCTGTTTTCCACCGGCGACGAACTCGTGATGCCCGGAGACGTCGCCCCAGCGGACATGCGCCCGGGCGCGATCTACAACTCCAACCGCTTCTTTCTGCGCGCCCTGTTGCTGCGCCTGGGCTGCGCCGTGACCGACATGGGCATCGTGCCCGACCAGCGCGCGGCCACGGTCGACGCCTTGCGCAAGGCGTCGGTGCAACACGACCAGGTGCTCACCAGCGGGGGGGTTTCGGTCGGGGAAGAGGACCACATCAAGCCGGCCGTGCTGGCGCTTGGAAAACTCGACTTGTGGCAAATTGCCATCAAGCCCGGAAAGCCCTTTGCCTACGGCTCTGTCGGCCCGGCGCATTTCATCGGCCTGCCGGGCAATCCGGTGTCGAGTTTCGTGACCTTTTTGCTGCTCGTGCGCCCGTTCCTGCTCAGCTTGCAGGGCATGCAGGATGTCGGTACCAGCACGGTGCCGATGCGGGCCGACTTCGACTGGCCCAAGGCGGACCGCCGGCGCGAGTTCCTGCGCGTGCGGCGCAACGCGCAGGGCGGGCTCGACCGCTTCGCGAACCAGAGCTCGGGCGTGCTGACCTCGGCGGTCTGGGCTGATGGCCTGGTCGACAACCCGCCGCACAACACCATTGCCCAAGGCGACAACGTGCCGTTCATCGCGTTTTCCGCGCTTTTCTCCTGAGGCGCCCGCGATGCAGATCACCGTGCGCTACTTCGCCTCCGTTCGCGAGACCATCGGGCTTGGCAGCGAGCAGGTGCAAACGTCGTCGGCGACGCTGGCCATGCTGCGCGACGAACTGATCGGCCGTGGCGCTCCATATGCCCAGTGCCTGGCGCGTGGCAGGAGCCTGCGCATGGCGCTCGACCAGGTCATGCGCGACGAGTCGGCGGCCCTGAGCGACGGCGCCGAGGTGGCGTTCTTCCCGCCCGTCACCGGCGGCTGAGCCAGGCCGGGTCGTGCCGGGTCGTGCCGG
>JANLQZ010000392.1:0-5799 GCA_031368125.1 Betaproteobacteria bacterium | reverse complement strand
CTGATCAGCGACCTCAAGCGGATCAATTCCCACATCTGCTCGATCGCCTACCCGATCCTGGACTCGGCTGGCGCGCTGGCGCCCAACCGGCTGCGGCAATCGATGCTCGATCCCCACCTTTGAACCTGGAAACGGCAGTTGACCGCTTGTCTTCCGCTGGAAAAGCCTGTAAATCCCGACATTCTTGGCCACGACGACGCTCACCTTGCGGGTGAAAGCGCTACGCACCCGATTGCCGTTTCTAGGTTGAAAAGTCACCGGCTTCCGGACCGTGGCGGCCACGGGTCCGTCGCGTCGCGCAGCCGCCTCAGGGCGCGTCGTCGCGCACCAGCGACCGGTGCAACTGCTTGTGCAGGCGGCGCAACGACCACCACACCGAGATCGCCACCAGAGGAATCGCCGTTGCCGCGCTGCTCTCGGGGCTGAACGGCCAGCCCAGCGCCTGGGCAGCCTTGGCGAGGTAACTCACGAGCCCGACGATGTAGTAGGTGATCGCCGCCACCGACAAGCCCTCGACGGTCGACTGCAGCTTGAGCTGCATGTCCTGGCGCTGGTTCATCGTGGTCAGCAGCGCCTGGCTGCTTTGCTGCTGCTCGATCTCGACCCGCGTGCGCAGCAGATTGCTGATGCGCGAAACCCGCTGCGACAACGCGTCCTGCCGGCGCGCGGCCCATTCGCAGGTACTTCGCGCCGGGGTCAGGCGGCGGTCCATGAAGTCGCGGATGGTCTGCAGCCCAGCGA
Source organism: Betaproteobacteria bacterium (assembly GCA_031368125.1). GTDB lineage: Bacteria > Pseudomonadota > Gammaproteobacteria > Burkholderiales > Burkholderiaceae_C > CAISIP01. Next base: position 5,058 of record JANLQZ010000392.1, on the reverse strand, counting down.
GGCGCGACTCGGCGATGTCGTCGATGCGCCGGTCCACCAGCTCGAAATAGGCGGCGCTGGCGGAAAGCCGTGAATGGCTCATCGCATGCTGGCTCTCCACCTGCCCGGCCAACCGGGTCAGGCGGTCCAGCAACATCGGCTCGTCGTCGCGCACCGCGGTGCGAATGGCTTGTGCCAACTCGGCCAATTCGCGTTCGGCCGACGCCAGCACGGCGGACGCCGAACGCGCCGCCGGCAGGCCCAGCAGCGCCGCCATGCGGTAGGTTTCGATCTCGAGCAAGCGCTGCACCAGCCGGCCGAGCCGCCGCGGCGTCATGCCGCCGGCCAGCAGCACCATGCGCGAGAAACCGTCCGCGTGAATGGCGAAGTCGGTATAGACCTCGCCCAGACCGTCGGCCACGGTCGAGGCAACCAGCGTGTCTTCATGCAGCACGTGCCTGACCAGCTCCCCGGCGCCGATTCCCGTGGCGGGCAACCCCCAGAGATGCAATGCCGTGAGGCAGCGCCCCGGCAAGCCGGCGAACCATTCACGCGCAACGACGTCGATCGCGGCAGCCGGTTCACGGTCGCCGAAGGACTCCAGCGGCGCCGCCTGGATGAAGGTCCAGGTCACGAACTCGGTGTGCAGTTCCCAGCGCAACCGGAACGCTCCGACATCCATGAGCAGGTGGGTCGAACCGGCGTCCGGTTGGGGCAAGTGGTGGTCGCGCAGCAGGCTCGCCACGTGCGCTCGGCTGGCCTCCAGTTCGGATGCGTCACAAACCATCACCACGTGGGAAATCGCCAGCGGCGCCTGCATCGCCTCGGGCGGGCGGGCGTGGATCTCGTTGTGCAGCGGCACCCGTTGCGGGTGCTGTGTCGGCTGGGTCTTTTGCATCGGAAGCTACGCTGGTGAATGGCTCAGGCCCGGATTGTCACGCACGGCCGACCTTGCAACCACCGGCTGAAAATACGCACGGCACCCGAGAGTGCCGTGTGCACCAGCGTCAAAACCGTTCAATCTTCGACAAAGGTCTCTTCGCGCTTCTTCTTCACCGCTGGCAGCAACACGATCACCAGCAGCAAGGCCGCGACCGCGAGCAGGCTAGCCGACAGGCCGCGCGTGACGAACACGCTCCAGTCGCCGCGCGACAGCAGCAGTGCGCGGCGCAGGTTCTCTTCCATCATCGGGCCGAGTATGAATCCCAGCAGCAAGGGCGCGGGTTCCGTCCCGAGCTTGACGAAAAGGTAACCAATGAAGCCAAACAGACCGACCAGCCAGATATCAAAGGTGTTGTTGTTGGTCGAATAGACGCCGATGGCGCAGAACAACACGATGGCCGGAAACAGCCAGCGGTAAGGGACCGTGAGCAGCTTGATCCAGATTCCGATCAAAGGCAGGTTCAGCACGATCAGCATCGCTTTGCCGATCCACATCGAGGCGATCAGGCCCCAGAACAACTCCGGGTTGCTCGTCATCACCTGAGGTCCGGGCTGGATGTTGTGGATGGTCATCGCGCCCACCATCAGCGCCATGACGGCGTTGGGTGGAATGCCCAGGGTCAGCAGCGGGATGAAGGACGTTTGCGACGCCGCGTTATTGGCAGATTCAGGCGACGCCACGCCGCGAATGTTGCCCTTGCCAAACGGCACCTCGCCCGGACGAAGTTTGGTCTTTTTCTCCAAGGTGTACGCGGCAAACGACGCCATGACGGCACCACCACCGGGCAAGATTCCCAACATCGAGCCCAGGATCGTGCCACGCAGGACAGCGGGAATCATATTCAGGAAGTCTTCCTTGTTGGGCATCAGGCCCTTGACCTCGGCAGTGAACACTTGGCGTTCGCTTTCATGCTTGCCCAGGTTGCTGATGATCTCGCCGTAGCCGAACACACCCATACCAATCACGATAAAGCCGATACCGTCGGTCAACTCCGGTATATCGAAGCTGAAGCGGGCCACGCCCGAGTTCACATCGGTACCCACCAGACCCATCAACAGGCCGAGCAGGATCATGGCGACCGCCTTGAGCAGCGAGCCCGACGCCAGCACCACGGCGCCGATCAAACCCAAAATCATCAGCGAAAAATACTCCGCCGGGCCGAACTTGAATGCAAGTTCGGTCAGCGGTACAGCAAAGGCTGCCAGCACCAGCGTACCTACACAGCCCGCAAAAAAAGAACCCAGGCCTGCGGCCGCCAGCGCCGGCCCGGCTCTGCCCTGTCGCGCCATCTGGTAACCATCGATCACCGTCACGACGGAAGACGACTCCCCGGGCAGGTTCACGAGAATGGCGGTGGTCGAACCACCGTACTGGGCGCCGTAATAGATGCCGGCCAGCATGATCAATGCCGAGACCGGCGGCAGCGCATAAGTCGCGGGCAACAACATGGCAATGGTTGCCAGCGGGCCGATGCCGGGCAACACGCCGATCAGGGTGCCCAGCAGGCAACCGATGAACGCGTACATCAGGTTGATGGGCGTGAACGCCACGCCAAAACCGAGCGAGAGGTTTGTTATCAGGTCCATGGTGTCTTCCTTAACCGGTAATGAACGCCGGCCAGACCGGAAACTGCAATTTGAGCAGCATGATGAAGGTGACGTAACTCATGACCGCAAGCACCGTGGCGAGCACCAGCACCTCCCTGAGTTTGAACTCTTCGCCAGCCATCGCCGAGATCAGGGTCAGTGCGTAAATGGCGGCAATCAATCCAAAGGCCGGAAACTTGATGCTCGGCAAGCCCCCTAAAAGCAATCCAAACATCAGGTTGCCAGCAATGATGAAAAACAGTGGCTTCCACGCCCAACTGCCGATCTTGTCACCGTCTTCGGTCTCAACTACCAGCGCCTTGAACGTGATGACCGCGCCCAGAATCGCCATCAACACACCCAACATGAGCGGAAAATAGCCCGGACCCATGCGGGCGCCATCCCCGACCTTGTAGGTGGTTGCGCCCCAAGCAAAGGCAATTCCCACGGTCATGAATAACAACCCGGAGAAAAAGTCTTTTTGACTCTTGATATTCATTCCTTGTCTCCTCAAACGTTTTTTGCCTCGCCATTGTGCACGCTTATGCGCCGCGCTCGTCATGTGGATTTCACCTATGTCGTCGATGCGACACGCGGCGGGCAAGACGCTGCTCCCACTCAGGACAGGGGCGGTGTGGCGCTGAGAACTTCGGCCGTCACGGTCAGGCCTTCGGCGACCCGCAAGGCCCCCGCCAGCCGCAGCGGGCGCATGCCATCCTGCACGGCCTGACGCCGCAATGCGTCGATGTTGGGCTCCCGCGTGACGGTTTCCTTGAACGCCTCGCTCACCACCAGCAGCTCGTACAGGCCCATGCGCCCGAGAAACCCGGTCATGCGACAGTCCACACAGCCCACCGCCTTGAAAGGGCGGTAGCCGCCATTGATCTGCCACGGCTTGATGGTCTCGTCCAGCGCCACCCGGGTGGCCTCGGTATCCTTCACCTTGCATTGCCGGCACAAAGTCCGAACCAGACGCTGTGCCAGAACGCCGAGCAGGGTGGCGTTGATCAGGTACGACGGGATGCCCAGTTCCAGCAAACGCGTCACCGCCGACGGCGCGTCATTGGTATGCAGGGTGGAGAACACCAGGTGGCCGGTGAGCGCGGCCTGCACCGCCATTTCGGCTGTTTGCAGGTCGCGGATCTCACCCACCATGATGATGTCCGGGTCCTGGCGCATCAGGGCGCGCAGGCCTTCGGTGAAACTGAAGTCCAGTTGCGGCTGGACCTGGGTCTGGTTGAAGGACGGCTCGATCATCTCGATCGGGTCTTCCACCGTGCTCACGTTCACCTCTTCCGTCGCCACGCGCTTGAGCGTCGAATACAGCGTGGTGGTCTTGCCCGAACCGGTGGGCCCCGTCACCAGGATGATGCCGTGCGGTCGCTTCACCAACTGCTCCCAGCGCTGCGCATCGTGGGCGGCGAAACCGAGTGCATCGAGGTCCTTGACCGCGTTGTCGGGATCGAAAATCCGCATCACCATCTTCTCGCCGAAGGCCGTCGGCAGGGTCGAGATGCGCATCTCGATTTCGTCGCCGCGCGGGTTGCGGGTCTTGATGCGCCCGTCCTGCGGGCGGCGCTTTTCGACCACGTCCATGCGGCCGAGCAGCTTGATGCGCGCGGTCATGGCATTGAGCACACCCATGGGCATCTGGTAGACCGGATGCAGGATCCCGTCGATACGGAACCGGATCACGCCTTGTTCACGGCGCGGCTCCAGGTGGATGTCGCTGGCGCGCTGGTCGAAGGCGTATTGCCACAACCAGTCGACCACCTGCACCACCCCCTGGTCGTTGGCGTCGAGCTGCTTGTTGGTTTTGCCCAGCTCGACCAGTTGTTCGAAACTCGCGCCGCCGCTACTGCCGCCGGCCTTCATGGCAGAACGCACGGATTTGGCGAGCGCGAAGAACTCGGCCGTGAAACGCGCGATTTCGTGCGGGCTGGCGATGACGCGGCGCACGGTCCTGCGCGCCTGCCGCTCGACCTCCGCCACCCAGTCGACGATGAACGGCTCGGCCGTGGCGATCACGACTTCGCTCGCGGTGACCTGCACCGGCAGCACGCGATGGCGTTCGGCGTAGGCCGCGCTCATCACGTCAGCGACCTTGCCCACATCGACCTTGAGTGGATCGATGCGCAGGTAATCGAGCCCCGCGCGCCCGGCCAGCCACTGGGTCAGCGACTCGATGTCCAGCGGCCGTCCGTCGGCTGCACGGCGCATCGACACACTTGCCAGCCGCACCAGCGGGTGCTGCGCGCTCTCGGCCTGGGCACAGCGCGCGATCGTGCGTTGCGCCTCGTCGTCGGCGATCACGCCGTCGGCACGCAGCCAGTCGACCAGGCGGCGCCAGTCGACCGGGCCCACGTGCGCAGTCCTGGCGAGCGTTTTCGGTTTGGCGGCGGCGGTCATGGCGGCGCGGCGCTCACAGGGGTACCTTCGCTCTGCGAGCTGCGGTGCGAGCGAAGTAATCGGCCTGCTGCCGCAAATCGTCCGAAAGTCGCTCTGAAAATTTCATTGCAAATCAATCACTTAGAACGAGCGACTTGAGAG
>JANLQZ010000383.1:0-2293 GCA_031368125.1 Betaproteobacteria bacterium | reverse complement strand
TCGCCGCTCTGGACAATCCCGCGTTTCTTGAGATGCCCCTCGGCCTCCATCAAGGCGGTGTCGCGGACGGCACTCGAGTCCATCAGCAACGGGCGCACGTTGCGGTACAGGGCCATCTTGCGTTGTGTTTCGACCTTGGGGGTGAGTGCGTAGATCGGGATCTGGATCAGATGGCGGCTCATCCACAAGGCGGTCGAACCGCTGTCGGTCATGGCCACGATCGCCTTGGCCCCGAGGTGGTAGGCGGTAAACAGCGCCCCCATCGCGATCGACTGATCGATCCGGTGGAAGGTCTTGCCCATGAAATCGGCGTCGAGTTTGACCACCTCGTGCGCCTCCGCGGCGTGGCAGATCTTGGCCATTTCAACCACCGTCTCGAGCGGGTATTTGCCGGCGGCGGTTTCGGCCGACAACATGACCGCGTCGGTGCCGTCGAGCACCGCGTTGGCGACATCACTCACCTCGGCGCGCGTTGGTACCGGGTTGGTGATCATGGATTCCATCATCTGGGTCGCGGTGATGACGACCTTGTCGTGTTCGCGCGCCATTTTGATCATGCGTTTTTGCAGTGCCGGCACGGCCGCATTGCCGACCTCCACCGCGAGGTCGCCACGCGCCACCATGATGCCGTCGCTGGCCAGCAGGATTTCGAGCAACTTCGGAATCGCCTCGGCGCGCTCGATCTTGGCGATCAGGCCGGGACGGTGGTTGTGGTCGGCCGACGCCACGTTGCACAACTGGCGCGCCATCTCCATATCGGTCGCATTCTTGGGAAAACTGACAGCCACGTAATCCGCCTTGAATGCCATCGCGGTGCGAATGTCGTCCATGTCCTTGCCGGTCAGGGCCGGCGCGGTCAACCCGCCGCCGAGCTTGTTGATGCCCTTGTTGTTGGACAACTCGCCCCCGAGTTTCACGGTGGTGTGGATCGCCTGGCCGATCACCGCGTCGACGGTGATGACGATCAACCCGTCATTGAGCAGCAGCACATCGCCGGCCTTGACTTCACGCGGCAGCGACTTGTAGTCGAGCCCCACCGCATGGACCTCTCCCAACTCGACGCGCGCCGCATCCAGCACGAACTTGGCGCCAGGCTCCAGCATCACCTTGCCCTGGGCAAACTTGCCGACCCGGATCTTGGGCCCCTGCAAGTCGGCCATGATGGCCACCTCGCGCCCCGCGCGGTGGGCTGCCTCGCGCACCATTTGCGCCCGGTCGATATGGTCTTGCGCCGTCCCATGGCTGAAATTGAGCCGGACCACGTTGACGCCCGCGCGGATCATCTGTTCGAGCAACGCCGGCTCGCTGGAGGCCGGGCCCAGCGTGGCAACAATCTTGGTGGCGCGACGAGGTGCCATGGGGAAGTCTCCTTGTAGTCACCTTCATTTTCCCATGGAACGAATTACCGGCCGGTTACAGCCCCCATGCGCCCAGTGCACTGCGCCGGCTCACACACCGGCGACCTGGTCCCGTTTCGACGCAAAGATCAGCCGGTGGCACGCCGCGCGAGGATTTCGAAGGCCGGCAGCGTCTTGCCTTCGAGCACCTCCAGAAATGCGCCGCCGCCAGTCGATATGTAGCCGATCTTTTCCCCGATGCCGTATTTGGCAATCGCCGCCAGCGTATCCCCACCGCCGGCGATGGAAAACGCCGGGCTTTCGGCTATCGCCAGCGCGATGCCGCGCGTACCCGCCTCAAAGGCCGCGAACTCGAATACGCCCACCGGGCCGTTCCACACGATCGTACCGGCCTGACGCAACTGGTCGGCCAGGCGCCGGGTGGTTTGCGGGCCGATATCCAGTATCAGGTCGTCATCGGCCACATCGGTGGCAGCCTTGACAGTGGCCGGCGCATCCGCCTTGAACTGCTTCGCCGTCACCACGTCCGACGGGATCGGCACCGCTGCACCGCGCAGCCGCATCGCCTCGATCACTGCCTTGGCCTGGTCCAGCAAGTCGGGTTCGGCCAGGCTGTTGCCGATCTTCAGCCCGGCCGCCAGCATGAAGGTGTTCGCGATGCCCCCGCCAACGATGAGTTGGTCGACATTGTTGGCGAGGCTCTTGAGGATAGTGAGTTTGGTCGAGACCTTGGAGCCCGCCACGATCGCCACCAGCGGGCGCTTGGGCGTCTTCAGGGCCTTGGTGATGGCGTCGATCTCGGCCGCCAGCAGCGGGCCGGCGCACGCCACCGGCGCGTACTGTGCGATGCCGTAGGTGCTGGCCTCGGCCCGGTGGGCGGTGCCGAAAGCATCGTGCACAAAAATGTCGCACAACTGCGCCATTTTTCTGGCCAG
>JANLQZ010000375.1:0-2034 GCA_031368125.1 Betaproteobacteria bacterium | reverse complement strand
CACCGAACCGGCGTCGGTCGAGCAGCAGCGCCACCTGGGGCTGACGGCGCCGAGCCAGTACGACCTGCGCAACCTGTTCCAGGTCAACGTCGAGGAAGGCCGCCACCTGTGGGCGATGGTCTACCTGCTGCACAAGTATTTCGGCCGCGACGGCCGCGAGGAGGGCGAGGCGCTGCTGCAGCGGCGCAGCGGGCAGGCCGACAACCCGCGTATCCTGCAGGCGTTCAACGAAGAGACGCCCGACTGGCTGAGTTTCTTCATGTTCACCTACTTCACCGACCGCGACGGCAAGTTCCAGCTCTGCGCGCTGGCCGAATCCAGCTTCGACCCGCTGGCGCGCACCACCAAGTTCATGCTGACCGAGGAAGCCCACCACATGTTCGTCGGCGAGAGCGGCATCTCGCGCATCATCGCGCGCACCTGCCGTGCCATGAACGAGCTCAAGACCGACGACCCGGCCAAGCTGCGCGCCGCCGGCGTGATCGACCTGCCCACGCTGCAGCGCTACCTGAACTTCCACTTCAGCGTCACGATCGACCTGTTCGGCGCCGACGAGTCGAGCAACGCCGCCACCTTCTACTCGACCGGCCTCAAGGGCCGCTACGAGGAGGGCAAGCGGCAGGACGACCACATCCTCAAGGGCCAGACCTACAAGGTGCTCGCGGTGCACGGCAACCAGCTGGTCGAGCGCGAAGTGCCGATGCTCAACGCGCTCAACGAGGTGCTGCGCGACGACTACATCCGGGATTCGGTCGGCGGCGTCGAGCGCTGGAACAAGGTGATCGAGAAGGCCGGCATACCATTTCGGCTCAAGGTGCCGCACAAGGCCTTCCACCGCAACATCGGTGCACTGGCCGGCGTGAAGGTGTCGCCGGACGGGCGCGTGGTGTCGGACGCCGAATGGAAGGCCAACGTCGACCAGTGGTTGCCCAGCGGCGGCGACCGCGCCTTCGTTGGCAGCCTGATGGGGCGCGTGGTCGAGCCGGGCAAGTTCGCCAACTGGATCGCGCCGCCGGTGATGGGCATCAACCGCCAGCCGGTCGATTTCGAATACGTGCGTTTTAACTGAACACCATGGACACGGCCGAAGCGCAGCTCATCCGGCAGCACCTGATCGACCCCGAGATCTGCATCCGCTGCAACACCTGCGAGGCGACCTGCCCGGTAGGGGCGATCACGCACGACGCGCGCAACTATGTCGTCGACGTCTCCAAGTGCAATTTGTGCCTGGACTGCATCTCGCCGTGCCCGACCGGCTCGATCGACAACTGGCGCATGTTGCCGCGCGTGCTGGCTTATCCGGTGGAGGAACAACTGAAGTGGGACGAGTTGCCGGCGGAGCTCACGCCCGAGCAGTTGTCGGCTCAAGGTGTGTCGCCTGATGCGCTGGCCGCCGCCGAGCCGGTGGTGGTGGCGGCGCCAGTGGCTGCCGGCGGCGAGGCCGCGTTCAACAGCGCGCAGTTCGGCGCCACGCTGCCACCCTGGTCGGCGGCGCACGCCTATACCAACCTGTACGGCCCCAAGTCCGTCGACAAGAACATCACCGCCACCGTGGCCGGCAACGTGCGCGTGACCGAGGTCGGCCGCGAATACGACACGCACCATGTCGTGCTGGATTTCGGCAACCTGCCGTTCCCGGTGCTCGAAGGCCAGTCGATCGGCGTCGTGCCGCCCGGGCTGGACGCCAGCGGGCGGGCGCACCACGCGCGCCAGTATTCGGTGGCCAGCCCGCGCAACGGCGAACGGCCGGGCTACAACAACCTGTCGCTGACGATCAAGCGCGTGCTGGAGGACCACCAGGGGCAGCCGGTGCGCGGCGTGGCGTCGAACTACATGTGCGACCTGCAGGTCGGCGACAAGGTGCAGGCGATCGGCCCCTTCGGCGCCAGCTTTCTGATGCCGAACCATCCGCGCTCGAACATCGTGATGATCTGCACCGGCACCGGCAGCGCGCCGATGCGCGCGATGACCGAATGGCGCCGGCGCCTGCGCGCGTCGGGCAAGTTCGAGGGCGGCAAGCTGATGTTGTTCTTC
>JANLQZ010000371.1:0-15276 GCA_031368125.1 Betaproteobacteria bacterium | reverse complement strand
CCGGGGCGAAGCGCGCACGGGGCGGTGCTGCAGGCGCAGCAGTACGTGCAGGCCGGCTGTCACGTGGTGGTGGACGTGGACTTGGAGAAGTTCTTCGATCGCGTCAACCACGACATCCTGATGGACCGGCTGGCCAAGCGGGTTGCGGACAAGCGGGTGTTGGGCCTGATCCGGCGCTACCTGCAAGCGGGTGTCTTGGTGCACGGCGCCATCGTCGAGCGAGAGGTGGGCACGCCGCAAGGCGGCCCCTTGAGCCCGCTGCTGGGCAATGTGCTGCTGGACGAAGTGGATCGGGAGCTGGAGCGGCGCGGACATCGGTTCGTGCGCTACGCTGACGACTGCAACGTCTACGTCAAGAGCCTGCGGGCGGGTCAGAGGGTGCTGCAGGCCCTGCGCCGCTGCTACGCGAGACTGAGCTTGAAGGTCAACGAGGCAAAGACGGCGGTGGCGCTTGTATGGGGACGCAAGTTCCTGGGCTACTGCCTGACTCGTGACCCGAAGGGGCAGGTCAAGCTGGCCGTATCTGCGCAAGCGTTGGTCAAGGCACGGGTGCGATTGCGTGAGGTCACCCAACGCAGTCGGGGTCGCAGCATGGACTGGATCGTTCGAGAATTGCAGGTTTATGTGCGAGGTTGGAAGGCCTACTTTCGTCTCACGCAAGAACCGATGGCGCTGGACGCACTGGACCAACGGCTGAGGCGTCGACTACGGGCGGTGCAGCTCAAGCAGTGGAAGACCCGGCCTCGGACGTACCGGGTGCTACGGCAACTGGGTGCGTCTACGCAGCTTGCAACCGCAGTGGCGCGCAACGTGGGCAGTTGGTGGCGCAGTAGCCTGTACGTCGGCAGAGTGCTCACCAACGCCTACTTCGACCGTCTGGGAGTGCCCCGATTCTCCTGACCTCAACTTCTCGAACCGCCCGGTGCGGACCCGCACGCCGGGTGGTGTGGGAGGGGTCCGGCCTGTGATGGCCGGCCCCTATCCCGATTGACCTCGCCGAGCCGCCAGGTCAGCGCCCTCGGCAGCGAGCGTGGTTGGCGCACCGCACTCCATCCAAGCTGGTTGGATCAGGCCGGTGCGGCGCTCGGCGCAGCGGCATCAAGGGGGAGCCCGCAGGGCGGAGGACAGCCACGGAGCCGAGTGCCGCGCCGACCTGATCCCGCCCATCCCCACGCGTTGGAAAAGACGGCATGAAGTGCGGTGACGCACCGCCACTATGTGATCATTTGGATGTCATTCTGTCTGAGGGCTGGTTGCGCGCCGCCGCCAGTCGGGCCGGCGCTGCAATTACGATAGGCGGGTCCATTCTTCGGTCGTTCTCCCTGGGCCTGCCATGAACACTGCTTTGCGCTCCTTGTCGTTTCGGGTACTTTCCGTCGTCGGCGTCTTGGTCGCCGGGTTGTCAGGCTGCGCGCAGGTAGGTGAAACCACGAGTGCGCTGCTCGCTTCGCGGACGCCGGCCATCGCGGTGTTCGACGGGCGCGTGCTGCACGGGAGGGCGGTCTTTACCAGTGCGCGCGAAGCCACGGTCCAGCTGCAAGACGCGGACGCGGCCGGCCTCTCATGTTCGGGTGCCTTGCGTTTTGGCGCCACCAACAGCGGCGTCACCAGTTTTCATTGCAGCGACGGCCGTTCCGGCGCGGTGCCGTTCGAGTCCTTGAGCCAGTTGAGCGGCGCCGGCCGCGGTCTGGTGGGCAACGCAGCGTTCGCCTGGACCTATGGCCTGCCGCCCGAGAAGGCGGCGGGTTATCTCGCGCTGCCCCCCGAGCGGCTGCAGCCGCCGAAGGCTGCGGCGGGTGGCTAACCGGCAGCCGGACCCGCCGCTCGCGTGAGGCGCCAGACCATGAAGCCCAGGCCGGCCACGCCGGCCAGCAGCACCGTCCACAACAACCACGGCCGCAGCGCCGCCAGCCGCTTCTGCTGGTCGGCGGCCCGCGCCACCGCAGCGACCTCGCTCCACTCGCCCAGCGTGGCGCGGCCGAAGCGCGCGCGCTCGTCGTCGAGTGCGGGCACCAGCGTGGCCACCGGCAATGCCGACATGGCGGCCTTGTCCGCGCCGGCCCACAAGGTGTAGGGCGGGTTGCCCTGGGTCGCGAAAACCAGGCTGGCCAGTTGCGCCCGCACCACCAGCCGGGCACCGGGACGTCGTCGGTTCTCGACGGGTATTGCACATGCGCCGAAGGGGGCGCACAGCGCAGCGCCGGTGCGCTCGAAAGCCAACCACAGACAACACGGGTTCATGGTGGGGTGAAAGAGGGCTTCAGGCTCCGCAGTCAATCGATTGGCAATTCAATTCCTGCGGAATTTTTTTCGCCAGTAGTTGGCAAAAGCAGGGCAACCCTTGCAGCTGCCCTTGGAGAAGCTACGCGGGGACCCGCTTGCGTGGCATGCGACTTGAGCGACCCGTCAAACCCTGCGTTTCTTGCGCGAAGGCCAACATGCTTGCCAACGCCTTGTTGACTGCCTCAGAGGTGGGAAAAGCCTTCTGGATTTCGGGTTGCAACACCACGACATTGCTGCCCCGAACAAATTGTTTCAGGTACTTGCCCCTTACACCATTGCCAAGTTGATCGCGCTTCAACTCGGGAATGTCTTGATCAGCCATTTTGGTAGATGCCTTTTTCATTTCGTGTTGCCTTTCTGGCGCTGATGATTCTCGTGCCGTTACGGCGTTCGGTGTGGACTACAACCAACAATCGTGCCCTATTTGATACGCCATAGGTTCGACTTCGATGCTCGAATTCTCCGTGATCCGTATCTGAAAAGGTGAGTGCCAGCGGATCGCCAAAAACGCTGACGGCTTCGTCGAACGATACACCGTGTTTCTGCAAATTGCTTGCGGCCTTGCGATCATCCCATTCAAACCTGAACATGCGAAATACCTGCAGGGTTTAGTCGGGACAGGAAGAAGCCTCGCGGCCCCAATCTCCCACACTGGCGGACATTCGGTTCGTGTTTTCGGCGTTTCCTTGCATGGTGGCTGGCCCAATCTGCCTCAAGCCGATGCCAATTCGGGCAGCCTCATTTCGAGCTGCCCGCCGAGCCGCGGCCTCTTGCCCGGGCGGATCGGCGACCAGGCCGGTTATACCCGCCGAGCCGACCGAGCGGGCACGCAACGGGGGCACTCCCAGGAACACGAGCACAGTGCCAGTTGCTCCGAGGACATTGAACGGCAACCAGAGGCCTTGCCACGCGACGACCGGCGGGTCAACGCCGGCGGCGGTCCAGAACCTCGGCACGACATGCACGACTAACGTTACAGCGCCGACTATCAGGCTGAAACTGCCAATCCTGTCTAACCGCGACACCGTCATCATGGCGCCTGACCGGCAGCCGGCCCCGCCGCGCGCGTGAGGCGCCAGACCACGAAGCCCAGGCCGGCCACACCGGCCAGCAGCACCGTCCACAACAACCACGGCCGCAGCGCCGCCAGCCGCTTCTGCTGGTCGGCGGCCCGCGCCACCGCAGCGACCTCGCTCCACTCGCCCAGGGTGGCGCGCCCGAAACGTGCGCGCTCGTCTTCGAGCGCGGGCACCAGCGTGGCCGCCGGCAATGCCGACATGGCGGCCTTGTCCGCGCCGGCCCACAAGGTGTAGGGCGGGTTGCCCTGGGTCGCGAAAACCAGGCTGGCCAGTTGCGCCTGCACCACCAGCCGGGTCGGGCCGGCGTCGAGTGCGGCGGCGCGAGCATCGGGCAGCACCCGCACGAAGCGCGCGGTGGCGCGCAGCGCCAGTGGCGGCGAGGTGCTGACCTGTGCGCCGCGTTCGAGGCGGTAGAACACGCTCGAGCCCAGTTCGCGCCAGGGCTCGTCGCTGCGGTTGCGGCCCTGCAGGCGCACCGGCGCGACACGTGTGCCTGGTGCCAGTTGCAGGTCGACCTGCACCAATGGCAGCGCGCCGCCGAGGTCGTAATGCAGGGCGCGCTGCGCCGCCTCATCGGGTGTGGTCTTGCCGGGAGGCTCCGGGCTGGTGGCGACCACCAGCTCGGTCGGCGCATCGCGCGCCACCTTGCTCTGCGTCGCGGTGACGACCTTGGCGCCGGTAAGCACCGGCGCGGCCGGTGCATCGGCCCACACCAGGCGCACGAAGCGCCCGGCGCCGGCGGGCAGTACCAGGTTGGGCTGCGTCAAGGGTCCGCTGGCCGAGACCAGCGCCAGCAACTGCCCGGCGCCGCCGGCGCGCCAGCTGCGCAGGTCGTCGCTGGTTTGAAAGAAGAATGTCGCGCTGAACTCGGCCGGGCCCGACCACTCGGCGCGCAGCGACTGCGGTGGCGGGTCGTCGCGCCCGCGCTCGCCGAGGTCGAACAACCAGCCGCCAGAAAACGCGCCGCCGTTCGGCTGTGCGGCGCCGCCCAGGCGCTTCACGCTGACGCGCTCGCCCTGCAGCGTGACCTCTATCGGCGACACCCATGTGCCGTCGGCTGCCGGTTTGGCCGGCAGCGGGTAGAGCGTGGCGTCGCGCTGCTGCTCGATGCTCTGCGCCTCGGCGGCACGCGGCGCGAGTATGGCGAACGGCACGCGTTCGCCGCGCCCATCGACGATGCGCAGGTCCTGCAGACCCGGGCCGATGCTGCGACCATAGGCGCTGGCCGGCAGCGGCAACTGGACGAAGGCGGCCGGCTGGTCGACGCTGATCGGCGCCTGGTAGCGGTAGGCCGGCTCATCGGCGTGCGCCGGTGTTGCCGCCAGCAGTGCTGCGCACAACAGACCGGCCGCGCCGGTGCGATCAGGTCGAAACATGGCGATCCCCCTTGCCCGGCAGCGGGGCCACATAACCGATGACCAGCATCAGCAGCCCGACACCGATGAACGACACGATGCGTGTGACGGTGCCAGAGCCCGACAGGTCCACCAGGAACAGCTTGAGCACTACTGCGGTCAGCAGCGCGGCGCCCACCATCCACGGCAGGCGCATGGTGCGCCTGGCCGACAGCCACATCAGCACCAGTGCGCCGAGCGTCCACAAAAGCGTGATGCCGGTCTGCACCGCCAGCGAATGCGACCATTCATCGACTTGGTACGGCACGCCGCCGTAGTGGTGGAAGGCGCGGATCAGCATCGCATTGAGCCAGACGAACCCCGCCACGCCGAGCACGGCCGCAGGCACGGCCGGTGCGTCGCCCAAACCGCGCTGCGCCACCGCGCTGCCGAGCCACAACCAGCACGCGAGCAGGGCCACGCCCACACCCAGATCGAGCGGGTTGAGCAGGGGCAGGTGCGGCAGCGGCTCGGCCGAACCGTCGGAGGCGACGTTGGCCAGCAGCGTCCACAGCAGCAGGCCGGCCGTCAGCACCAGGGACGCGAGCCATTGGTAGGCCACCGGTGCGCCGCGCACGGGCCAGCGCTGCGCGCTGGACGGGCGTGGCAGGACCATCAGCAGTGCGGCCGGCACGACCAGCCAGCCGAGCCACGGCCAGGCACTGGCGGCGTCGCCCCAGTCGGTGGTGACGGCGCGGCCCTGCAGCGCACCGACCACGGCCAGCACCAGCACGCCGATGGCATGCACCAGGTCACGTACCAGGGCCGGCCACTGCGGTGCCAGCCGCCAAAGGGCCACGCAATGGGTCAGCAGCGCCACCGGCCAGGCCCACCAGCCGCCGTCCTGCAGCGGCCGCGCCAGCACCGCCGCCGCGGCCACGGCGCCGAGCAGGTGCAGCGGTGCGTGGGCCGCCACCGGCAGGCCGATGCGTTGCCAGTCCAGGCGCACCGCCAGCAGCGTGTAGAGCAGCGCGATGGCGCTGAACGTGGCCAGCCACGCCGCCGGTTGCAGGCGGCTGCTGACGAAACTGTCGATCTGCAGCGCCACGGCCGCCAGCAGCCACAACGTGCCCCAGGCGATCAGCAGCGGTTCGGCCAGGCGCTCGTGGCTGGCCAGCGCGTCGGCGCGCGCGGCGGACGGCCGGGCCAGCCGTCCTACGAACCATGCGGCCGCGAGGGACGCCGCGGCCGCCATCAGGCCGTTGAAGAAATAGGCGTTGAAGATCGCGCTGGGTGTGCCGTGGCGGCCGTGCGCGAACAGCATGGCGCCACCGGCCAGCAGCAGCAACGCGTAGCCGAACAGGCGCGGAACGCCGCGCGACTGGCGCAGACCCAGCCACACCAGCCCCGCGCCCTCGAGCGCCCAGGCGCCCGCGGTGCTGCGCGCGTCGAGCGCGAACGGGACCACCAGCGTCAGGAACACCGTGCCGATGGCCAGGCTGGCCTCGAAGCCCACCGCCAGGCGCGGGCGGGCGCGCATCCAGGCGGCCAGCGCGACGTAAAAGGCCCCCAGCAGCAGCGCCGAAATAGCGGTGCCGAATTCGGTGTCGCGCACCAGGCCGTGTTGCAACACGAAGGTGATCGTCGGCAAGCCGAACAGCAGCGCGCCCTGGACCCATTGGTCGCCCGGCTGGGTGTCGGCGGCCGCCGGGTTGTCCGGCATGCGCGCCGGCATCAGCATGACGGCCACGAACAGCAGGAAGAATACGACCAGGAAGGCCTGGCTGCTGGCGTAGTGTTCCGGCTGGTACTTGAGCACGCCCCAGGCCGTGCCGACGATGAAGGTGCCCAGAAAGCCGATCAGGTTGAGCGAACGCCAGGTGCGGTGCCAGGTCACGGCGGCAATACCGAGGTCGAGCACCAGGTAGTAGGCAAACAGCGCCACGTGGTCGCCGCTGCCGGTGGAGATGAGCAGCGGCGCCGCGAAGCCGCCGAGCGCACCGATCACGGCCAGCGCACGTGCGTTTTGCAGCACCGCGAGCGCCGCGGCCAGGGCCGCGACCATGACCATCAACGCGAACACCGGCCCCACGGCCAGCACACCGAAGAAGCGAAACGCGACGAACAATGTCAGGTACAGCACCGCCACAGCGCCGCCTTGCAGCACCCGCGCGTAGTCCGGTCGGCGCAGGCGCAGGCGCCAGCCCACGACCAGCAGCACGACCGCCACGGCGGCGATGCCGGCGAGCCGGAACTCGACCGGCAGCCGCGTATGTTCGCTCGCGAACTTGGCCAGGAACGCCAGGCCGACGAACAGGATGCCGACGCCGGCCTTGACGATCGTATTGCCCCCGAGCAGCCAGGCCTTGAGCGGGGCCAGCGGATCGCGCTCAGGAGCAAATGGTGGGGTCGGCGGCAGGGGCAGTGGCTCGGGCCGTGGCTCGGGCGGTGGTGCAAGGGGCGGAGCCGACGCAAGGGGCGGCGCCGTGCCTGCCGGCGCGGACACTTGCACCGCGGGCATCGCCATGGCGCTATCGGCGGAAGCTGGCGCCGCGGAGAAGTCGGTGGTGTTGCCCGCAACCGGCTCTGTCTCGGCCGTTGCCACGTACGCGGCGCTGTCTGGTGCGACGGACTCGGCGCCGGCTGGTACCGGTGTAGTGGCCGACGCGGGTTGCGCCTGGAGGTTTTTCAACGCGGCGCCGGCTGGTACGGCTGTGGTGGCCGACGCGGGTTGCGCCTGCAGGTTTTTCAACGCGACCTGCAACTCGGTGATCAGCCGCCCCTGCTGCTGCGACCGCACCAGCAGCCAGCCTGTCAAGGCGCCAATCAGCGCACCGGCGCCATGGAGCAAGGCGCCACCAAGCAAGCCACCGACGATGATTGCCAACACAAGCTGCATTTGCGCCTCCCGGCGATTTGGATCACCCATGCCGGATAGGAAATCCGACCGCATTCAAGCCAGTATCGCATCGTCTAACGGGATGAAAATCGACGCGAAGGGCCAAGGCGAAGCCGCTTCACCAAGGCCATTGGTGCGAGGTCGCGGCCGCTTCGCCAAGGCCATTGATGCCGCGCCGCGGCCGCCGTTGTTCAAGCTTATGGCGCTACTGTTCGGATTTGCCTGCCGCATCTGTGCCAGCGCCAGCGCCAGCGCCAGACCCAGACCCAGACCCAGCTACGCCGGTAGCCATGGATTGCGCACTGCTGAAATCTCGGACCTGATCTGGGGCCGCGATGACAGCAGTAGTGCGGCGGCGTTGTGGATTGCGGGTGCTGAAACCCCGGACCTGATCCGGGGCCGCAATGACAATAGTCGGCCTCGGGCACTGGCCACTTGGCGGTTGCCGAGCAGTTGTCGTCCCGCGCGTGACCTCTCGGCTGTCATCCCGGGCTCGACCCGGGATCCATGGATTGCGGGTGCTGAAACCCCGGGCCCGATCCGGGGACGCCGAGCCATCTTTCCTTGATCGCGATCAGAACTTGTAGCCGAATGCGGTGATCACGGGTTCGATTCACCAGAACGCGATGCTGCAAGGACCACAATGGCTGTGCGCGCAGTCGGTCTTGCGCGCTGTATCCGAATCTGGGGTGGACGACTTATGGGCATGCTGGTCAACGGTCTGTGGCAAGACGCGGTCTATGCCGCCCAAAGCGGCGAGTTCATCCGCAAGGACTCGGTTTTCCGCGATTGGGTGACGGCCGACGGCGCGTCGGGATTTCCGGCCGGGGCGAACCGCTACCACCTGTACGTGTCACTGGCCTGCCCATGGGCGCACCGCACGCTGATCGTGCGCGTGCTCAAGGGGTTGGAGCATGCCATCGGGTTATCGGTGGTCGACCCCTACATGGGCCCCGAGGGCTGGAGCTTCACCGGGCGCCGCGGTTGTCTCCCCGATGCGGTGAACGGCGCGGCCCATCTGCGCGACATCTACCTGAAGGCGCAACCCGGCTACACCGGGCGCGTGACGGTGCCGGTGTTGTGGGACACCAGCACCGGCACGATCGTCAACAACGAGTCGTCCGAGATCATCCGCATGTTCAACAGCGCCTTCGACGCCTTTGCATCGCGCGCCTTGCCCGACCTCTATCCGGCGGCGCTGCGGCCGCAGATCGACCGCTGGAACGGGACTATCTACCGCGCGGTGAACAACGGCGTCTACCGGGCCGGGTTCGCCACCGCGCAGGACAAATACGAGGCGGCTGTGCGCGAGCTGTTTGCGACCCTGGATACGCTGGAGCAGCACCTGGCCACGTCGCGCTACCTGTGTGGAGGCGCCATCACCGAAGCGGACTGGCGGCTGTTCACGACGCTGGTGCGTTTCGACGCGGTGTATTACGGGCATTTCAAATGCAATCTGCGCCGGCTGGTCGACTTCCCGCACCTGTGGGGCTTCACGCGCGAGCTCTACCAGATGTCCGGCGTGGCGGCGACCGTCGATCTGGAGCACATCAAGGAGCACTATTACCGCAGCCACACGGGGATCAATCCGACCGGCATCGTTCCCGTGGGTCCGATCCTCGATTTTGCGTCGGCACCAGCGCGAGCGGACGTTCAAGCCGGTCGTTGATCGGTCGACGGGCGTTGCCAAAGGTTGATGCCCCCGTCGACCGCGTACGTGTCGATGGCCACCAGTTCCTCGGCGGAAAAATCCATCTGTTGGAGGGCGCCGACCAGTTCGCTGATCTGGGCCGGGCGGCTCGCACCGATCAGGGCCGAGGTGACGCGTTTGTCCCGCAATACCCAGGCTACGGCCATTTGCGCCAGACTCTGCCCCCGGGCCTGCGCCAGCCCGTTCAGGGCCCGCACGTGGCGCAGGTTGCGCTCGCTCAGATGCTCCTGCCGGAGCGAACCGCCGCCCGGGCGGTTGATGCGGGCATCCGCCGGAATGCCGTCGAGGTATTTGTCGGTGAGCAGGCCCTGGGCCAGCGCGCTGAAGGCAATGCAGCCGATGCCGGTCTCGTCCAGCGCGTGCAACAGGTCTTCTTCGATCCAGCGGTTCATCAGGCTGTAGGACGGCTGGTGGATCAAGGGCGCCACCCCCATGGCGCGCAGGATCGCCGCGGCCTCGCGGGTCTTGCTGGCGGAGTAGCTGCTGACGCCCACGTACAGGGCCTTGCCCTGCTGCACGGCAGTGGCCAGCGCGCCCATCGTCTCTTCCAGCGGCGTGTCGGGGTCGAAGCGGTGCGAATAGAAGATGTCCACATAGTCCAGACCCATGCGCTCGAGGCTCTGGTCCAGGCTGGCCAGCATGTATTTGCGCGAGCCTCCGCCGGTGCCATAGGGGCCGGGCCACATGTCCCAGCCGGCCTTGCTGGAGATGACCAGTTCATCGCGGTAGGGCCGGAAGTCGCGCCGCATGTGCGCGCCGAAGTTGGTCTCGGCGCTGCCGTAGGGCGGGCCGTAGTTGTTGGCCAGGTCGAAATGCGTGATGCCCAGGTCGAAGGCCGTGCGCAGCATGGCGCGCTGCGTCTCCAGCGGCGTGGCGTCACCGAAGTTGTGCCACAGGCCGAGTGAGATGGCGGGCAGTTTCAGGCCACTGCGTCCGCACACGCGGTAGGGAAGGCTGTCGTAGCGGGAGGGAAGGGCTTGGTAGTTCATGGCGTGGTGGGACGTGTTGGGGTGCGCGGAGGGACGTGGTGGCCTGGTCGCCGGAGAACAGCGCCAGGAAGGTGGCCGAGCCCTGAATGTTGTGCATGCGGGCCCCGCTGTCAAGCTGGAACGGCCAGTCGTGCACGGGTCAGCCGTGCCGCTCAGACGAACACCGACTCGTCCTGCCCCATCGGGACCGGCTCGGGCCGCGCACAGCGGGTGTGCACCGTGACAAACCGGCTTGAGCGCGACGATGCCTCGAAGGCCTCCAGCACCTCCAGCACGTGCAGCGCCATTTCGCCGCTGGCGCGGTGGGGCCGGTTGTTCCGGATCGCCATCGCCATGTCCACCAGGCCGACCATGCGGTAGTCGGCCTGCATCGTGCCATTGCGCATTTCGTGGTTGGTTATGCCGAACGGATGGGCGCTGATGTCCACCTCCTGCCAATCGCCGTTCGGCTTGCAGAACCGGGGGACGTTGCCGAAGAAGTTGGGGTCCACACCCAGCAGCGAACCTTCCGTGCCGTAGATCTCGATCGGCGACGTGCGGTTGTGTTTCCAGACGTCCCAGGACGCCGACAGGGAGATGTTGGCGCCGTTGGCAAATTCCAGCACCCCATTCACCGTGGTGGGTACTGCCACTTCGATCGTGCTGCCCTTGCGCGGCTCGCTGGTGACGGTGCGTGTGGCATTGCCGATCGTCGCCAGCCCGGCGACGCGCTGCACCGGGCCGAGCAGGTTGACGAGCTGCGTGATGTAGTAGGGGCCGATGTCGAGGATTGGCCCGGCGCCGGGCTTGAAGAAGAACTCGGGGTTCGGGTGCCAGCTCTCCATGCCGTGCGACATCACCACCGCGCTGCCGCCCACCGGCCGGCCGATCGCACCCGCGTCGATCACGCGGCGGCAGGCCTGGTGCGACGCGCCCATGAAGGTGTCGGGGGCGCAGCCGACGCGTAGTCCCGTGGTCCGGGCCAATTGCATCAAGGCAGCAGCATCACTGAAATGCGCGGCAAGGGGTTTTTCGGAATACGCATGTTTGCCGGCATTGAGTATCTGCCGCGACACCGCGGCATGGGCCACCGGCACCGTGAGGTTCACGACCAGGGTGATGTCCGGGTCGGCCAGCAGGTCGTCCACGCGTTTTGCCGTGCTGCCGTACAGCGCCGCCTTGGCCTGCGCTGCCTCCATGTGCAGGTCGGCGCAGGACTTGACCTTGACCAGGGCCGAGCGCAGCGCACCCTTGAAATAGGCGTCGCCGATGTTGCCGCAGCCGATGATGCCGATGACTGTCTTGCTCATGTCATGTGTTCCTTGGCATGCACCGACACCAGCCGATCCCGGTACTGCTCCATCAGGGCCACCGGCCCGGCACCGCCGCGCACCAGCCAGGCCACATCGGCCTGCCATTTCAGCGGCGCGCTGCCGGCGCCTGCAAACAGGCATTCCAGCGCCGTGCGGCCGTCGGCTTGAGTCTTGAGTTCCCAGTGGTGGTTGTGGTAACCCAGCGCGATGCCCCGGTCCGCGGCGCGCCAGGCCATCTGGCCCAGCTCGCGGCCGAGGAAGGTCCAGTAGGGTTCGGGGCTCTGGCGCTCCTCCGGCGGCACGGAGGGCATGAATAGCTGGGTGAATCCCAGGGTCTTGCAGGCCTGCATCACGGCGTCGAAGCGCTCGCGCAAGGCCACGATGCCGACGTGCGACGAGGACACGGACAGGCCGCGCTGGTCCAGCGCCTGCCGGACCCGCGTGGCATCGTCGAGGTGGCTGCCGACCAGCTCGACATGCTGGTAGCCGGCGGCCTTGACGGTGTCGAGAACTGCGTCCAGGCTGGGCAGGGTGCGCAGGCTGTAGAGCTGGATGGACAGCGGTGTTTTCATGGTGGCAAAAAGGTGGTCGGTTGAAGGTACGGTGTGGCAGCCAGGGACGCGATGCCGCCCGACAGGGCTGCGCCGGTGATCGGTGGATGGGGGCCGGGCGCCACCGAACGGCGGGCCACGACTTCCGATTCGAAGCTGCGCTGCACCTCCAGTGCGCAGGAATAACACAGGTTCATCAGGTGGCGGCACGCATTGGTGGCCACGCTGGCAGACGGAATCCGGATGGTGCTCAGGGTGGGGGATGTGTAGGCCGCCAGTTCCGCGTCGTCGTAGCCAAGCACCGACAGGTCCTGCGGCACCCGTATGCCGGCGCCCTGCAGGTGCGACAGCGTCGCCATGGCCAGCACGTCGTTGACACAGAACAGCGCCGTGAACGGCCTGGGCGCCATGGCGGCAATCACGCCGGCCTGGCTCCAGCCGTTGGTGAAATTGAGCAGGCCGTCGATGATGAATTCCCCGGCCAGTTCCAGGCCGTGCGAGGCGAGCTCGTGTTTGAAGCCGGTCATGCGAGCGGTCACGTCGAGCCCGTGGCGCAGGCTGTGCATCGCGGCGATATCGCGGTGGCCCTGCGCCAGCAGGGAGCGCGCGGCCAGTCGGCCGGCGGCTTCGTGATCGACCGAGAAGCAGTCGTCCTCCAGGCCCGCCACGGTGCGGTTCATCACCACGAGGTGGCGCACCCGTTTGCGGAGTTCGAGCAGGTCGGACTCCAGCATGTAGGTGTCCACGGCCAGGATGCCATCGCATTCGCGGTCGATCAGAAATCGGATCCCGTTGAGCGTTTTCTCGCGCCGCGAACCGTGCCCGAAGTTGCTCGCCGCCACCATGTGGTGGTTGCCCGCACGCAGTTCGCCGTCGATCGCCTGCAGGATCGGCGCGAAGTAGGTTCCTTCGAAGGTCGGCACGTAGACCCCCACCATGCCCAGGCTGCGCGAGGACAGGGCGCGCGCCACCCGCGACGGCCGGAAGTCCAGCGCGCGCACGGCTCCCTGCACGCGCGCCCGGGTGTCGCCCGACACCGCGCCCTTGCCGGATATGGCGCGCGACGCCGTTCCCACGCCGACGCCGGCGAGCAGGGCAACGTCCTTGATCGTTGCCATCTGCGGGTCAGCGCCGGTCGCGACTCGGTGGAGTACCAGTTCATGACCGGCGGCCAGTGGGTCGCGCACCCTGGGGGCGTGATCGACTATCGGGTCCATATCGTCAAGCCGCAGGACCCGGTGATGGCCGGCCTGTCGGATTTCGACTACCACTCCGAGCAGTACTACATGCACGTGGATCCCGCCAACGAGGTCCTCGCCACCACCACCTTCAGCGGCGAATATGCGCCGTGGGTGCAGAGTGTCGTCATGCCGGTGGTGTGGAAGCGCCACCATGGCCAGGGGCTGGTCTTCTACAGCGCGCTGGGCCATGTGGCCGCGGAGTTCCAGGTGAGCGAAATGGCCACGCTGTTCGAGCGCGGCATGTTGTGGGCGGCCCGATGACGACTGGTTGTACCTAGAAACCGGTGGCATGGTGCCAAGCGTGCAGGTGCCCTCGCCCGATCCCGGGGCCCGGGCCGCACCACCCAAGGCGTGCCACGCTGACTTCTCCGGGCGCGCGCTGCCGCCGGAGTTCCAGTGGTTGCGTTCGCCGCATCCGCAGCGCCTGTTCAGCCTGACCGGCACCGCCTTGCGCCTGCATGCCCGCGAGTCGGTGGGCAGCTGGTTCGAGCAGGCCGTGGTGGCGCGGCGCCAGGAGCACTTCGGTTTTTGCGCCGAAACCGCACTCGACTTCGACCCCCGGACGCACCAGCAGCTGGCCGGCCTGACGCTGTTCTACAACCAGTTCAAGTACCACGCGCTCGGCGTCACCTGGCACGAGGTGCTGGGACGCTGCCTCACAGTGATCAGCTGCGAGGCCAACTACCCGGAGGGCAAGCCCAGTTACCCCCTGCCGGCCCTGATCCAGTTGCCGGAGCGCGGCGCGATCGGCCTGGCCTGCCACGTGAACCATGCCCGGCTGCGTTTCTTCTACCGCGTTGCCACGGACTCGATCGATGTCGGCCCGGTGCTGGACGCCAGCCTGATTTCGGACCAGGCCGGACGCGGCATACACGGCTCGTTCACCGGCGCCTTCGTGGGCGTGCTGGTCTTCGATCCGTCAGGCGGGGCGCGACCGGCCGACTTCTTCCACTTCGACTACGCCCCGACATGAACCTTGCGGGCATCGACCTCGGCATGTCCGAGGTCATGGTGCTGTTGCCCGGTGATGACCGCCAGCGCCACCGCCGTTTCCGCGATCTCCAACCGGCGCCGTGCCCGTGGCTCCAATACAGGATTTTGCGGCGCCATGCGACTGGCAGTCGAACCTGTCGGGACGGACACCGTGATGCCCCGCGCGTCGTCGATGGCGCGGGTTTAGCACCGCGCGACTCGGGTTCAAAATAGCCGTTCGGCAAAATCTGGTTCTTGATTCGCCTGGCCAGTGGGCGCCGTCGGGAGGCACCGCAAATGTCAAGCTCTGTGCACCGTGACACGGTCAAAGAAACGTTCAGGCTGCTGGTGCCGGCGACCGGGCCGGTGCCGCCGACCGGACATTCGATCGAACTCGGCGGCGTGTGGTGGGTGCCCACCGAATACACCACCCTACCCGATGCAGCGCAGGCGCCGGAATACACCTGCATCTCGTATTCGTGGGGCCGCGGCAGGACGGCCCATCCGCTGCGCGCCGGCCACACCATGTCGGACCGCGCCATGCCGGCCCTCGAGGCGGCGATCAAGGCGCTGCGGCCACCGGCCATCTGGCTCGACGCGTTGTGTGTTCCATTGGACGACCCCGCACGCGCCGCGTGCCTGCGCAGCATGGGTGCCATTTATGGTGCGGCGTCGCAGGTGGTTGCCGTGTTGTCGAAGCCGAGTTCCGCGGTGCTGGACGAAATCAGCACCACGGCTCGCCTGCAGCCGCAGACACTGCTCATGCTCGAAAACGATGAATGGGTGACGCGGGCCTGGACCTACCAGGAGATCGTCAACAGCAGGCGCATCGACTTCATCGCCGAGGGAGGCCCGGCCGCCCCGGTCGCTGGCGACCAGCTGCTGAACGTGGTCGGACAGGCCATCGACGCCTACAAGAAGGCGC
>JANLQZ010000353.1:0-2460 GCA_031368125.1 Betaproteobacteria bacterium | reverse complement strand
CTGCGCAGTACCGGCCGCAGTGCGGTGCTGGCCGGCCAGGCGCAGGCCCAGGCATCGGTCGACGCGAGCCAGGCCGAATTCGTGCGTGTGCAGCAACTGGTGGACCAGGGATTTCTGAGCCCGTCACGCCTGGACGACGCGCGGCGTGCGCGTGACGTGGCGTTGGCCCAGCTGGCCGGCGCCAGGGCACAGGCGCAGGCGGCCGGGGACTCCGGCACGGATGTCGTCCAGGCCCGGGCCCAACTGGCCCTGGCTGAATCGGCGACGGCGGTGGCCCGGGCGCGGCTGGCGCAGACGGTGCTGGTGGCCCCGGCCGACGCCCAGGTGTTGTCAAGGCTGGTCGAACCGGGGCAGATCGTCCAGCCCGGGCGTGCCCTGATGGCGCTGGCACTGGACGGCCCGACGCAGTTGTCGGCCCAGGTGGACGAGCGTTTCCTTGACCAACTCGCACCCGGACAGACCGCGACCGCGATTGCCGACGCCTACCTGGCCCAGCGGTTCCCGACCCGCGTGTTGTCGATTTCTCCCGTGGTCGACGCGCAGCGGGGCGCGATCGAGGTCAAGTTCGCACTCGTCGGGCCGGTCCCGGCGTTCCTGCGCCAGGACATGACGCTGTCGATCGAAGTCGAAACCGCCCGGCGCGACCAGGCCCTGGCATTGCCGGTGCGAGCGCTCGTTGGCACGGCCGAAGGTCCCGCAGCCATGGTACGGGTGGTGGTGGCTGGGCAGGTCGAAGAACGTTCGATACAACTCGGGTTGCGCACCCTGGATGCAGTGGAGGTGCGCAGCGGGCTGGTGGCGGGCGAAGTGGTGTTGCTCGACAAACTGGTACGCCCGGGCAGCCGGGTGCGGGTGGACTTGGTCGCGGCACCGCTGAGCAGCCCGCCATCTGCGGCCAAGGGTGGTGCCCGTGGCGAGAGTGGTGCCGCCGCGCTCACCAACGCGATGGGACGCTGAGCGACCGGCCGCGATGCACACCTGGCTTGGTTTCGAGGTCCGTGTTGCGGTGCGATTCCTGCGCGAGGGTCGATTGCAGACGGTCCTGATCATGGTCGGCGTCGCGGCCGGTGTCGCCGTGATCGCCTATATCTCGGCCCTGGTCACCGGTCTGCAGAGCAATACCTTCAACAAGACCCTGGGCGGCCAGGCGCATGTGAGCCTGCGCGCGCCGGACGACCGCGTGACGCCGGCGCGTGCGGGCGAGCCGGGCACCAACACGCTGACCGACACGCAGGCCAAGGCGCAACGCCTGCGCTCGGTCTCCAACTGGCAGGCGTTGCTGCCGGAGCTGGACCGGATGCCGGCCATCGCCGCGGTCTCGCCGATGGTCTCCGGCGGCGGCCTGGCGCTGCGCGGCGAAGCGACCCAGTCGGTCGCGCTTTCGGGCGTGGACCTGGAACGTTACGACCGGGTGGTGCGGTTGCGCGAGAAGGTGATCGACGGCGAGGCCAGGCTCGCGCCCGGAGAAGCCATCATCGGCAGCGAACTGGCGTCCGACCTTGGACTGAGACCGGGCGACCGGCTGACCCTGCTCACCGGAACGGTCAGCGAAACGGTGCGCGTGACCGCGCTGGTCGACCTGGGTGTGCGTGAACTCAACCGGCGCACGGTCATCGTCCCGTTGCGCCTGGCGCAAAGCCTGCTCGGCTTGCCCGGTGGCGCCACCAGCCTCGACCTGGCGCTGCATGACGTCTGGAGCGCCAAGCTGTTCGCGGCCGCATTGCGGGAGCAGTATCCCTACAAGGTCGAGAGCTGGCAGGAGACCAATGCGCAGCTGGTCGCGGCGCTGAATGCCCAGTCGATCAGCACCGGGCTGATCCGGGCCATCGTGCTGGTCGTCGTGGTGCTGGGAATCGCCAGCGTGCTGGTGGTCTCGGTGGTGCAAAAGCGCCGCGAGATCGGTATCCTGCGCGCCATGGGCGCCACCAAGGGGCAGATGGTGCGCGTCTTCCTGGTGCAGGGCGGTATCGTCGGCGCGATCGGATCGGTCTTCGGTCTGGGCCTGGCCCTGCTGATGATCTGGCTGTTTACGACCTTCGTGCGCGGTTCCGACGGACAGCCGCTGTTCCTGATCGTGTTGCCGCTGGCGCTGGCCGCGCAAGTCGCGGTGATCGCCACCGTGTGCGGTATCCTGGCCGCGATTGCGCCGGCCCGCCGCGCCGCGGCGATGGACCCGGCCCAGGCGATCCGGATTTGAGGCCATGAGCTTCGCCGGGCCGCCCCAAGCCAGCTCGCACCGCAGTGCGCAGCGCGGAGGTTTGCCAATGAACATGGCGGGGCAGGCCCCGGACCCAGCCCGCCCCGCAGCCGGTGGCGCGCGACGCACCGGGGCAAGGTCCGGCGCCGCGTCGTCCGGTGAGCCGCTGGTCGAGCTCGCCGATGTGCGCAAGAGCTACAACATCGGCATGCCCAACGAGGCCGAGGTGCTGCATGGCCTGTCGCTGCGTATCACGCGCGGCG
>JANLQZ010000338.1:0-5901 GCA_031368125.1 Betaproteobacteria bacterium | reverse complement strand
CGCCGCCGATAGCCCGAACGCCCACCGGGCCGGATCATCGGGACTCGAACACTGCATTGAGAGTCCCATGAACACACCCCTTCGCCCCACTACCGATCCGCGCGACAACCAGTTGCTCGCCGGCCTGCCGCAAGCCGAACGGCAACGCTGGCTTCCTTACCTGGAGCCGGTGCACCTGGCGCTGGGCCAGGTCCTCAGCGAATCGGGCCGGGCGCCGGCCTATGTCTACTTCCCGACCACCGCCATCGTGTCGCTGCTGTACATGACACGCGACGGCGCGTCGTCCGAGATCGCCGTGGTAGGCAAGGACGGCGTCGTTGGCGTCTCGCTGTTCATGGGCGGCAATGCCACCCCGAGCCAGGCCGTGGTGCAGAGCGCCGGGCAGGGTTACCGCCTGCGCGCGCAGGCGGTGAAGGACGAGGTGGACCGCGGCGGCCCGGTGCTGCACATGTTGCTGCGTTATACCCAAAGCCTCATGGAGCAGGTCGCCCAGACCGCCGCCTGCAACCGCTACCACTCGATCGACCAACTGCTGGCGCGCCGGTTGCTGCTGGGGCTGGAGCGCCTGACAACCGATGCCCTGGTGATGACGCAGGAACATCTGGCCAACCTGCTGGGCGTGCGCCGCGAAGGTGTCACCGCCGCGGCGTTGAAGCTGCAACAGGCGGGAGTGATCCGCTACAGCCGCGGGCGCATCGACGTGCTGGACCGCCAGCGGCTGGCCCAGCGCAGTGGCGAATATTCGACCGCGGCCAAGCCGCAATACCGCCAACCGATGCCGATGTCCATGTCGATGGCCGCGTGACGGGGCGTGGCCGCACCGGCCCGACCGCACCGGTGCGCCCGCTTTATGTGCGCCTTGTGTGCGCTGTCGCACCAACACACCGGCGCGCGCCAACGTAGACTGCGCTGACGGAGCCAAAGGCAATTGCGTTCGACTGGGAAACGCCGCATGACTTCCCCCGCAGGGCGATCATCAGCGCGCCCGGTTCCCCTTGAGGGGCCCGCAACGTACCCGGAAAGCCACATGGCCAGCGCCGACAACCACCTGATCGAATTGCTTCCGCGCGGCGCGCGCGCGCGCCTGATGGCCCTGTGCGAGCCGGTAGACCTGGTGCTGGCCGAGGTACTGTACGAGCCCGGACGCGCCATCCGCAACGTCTACTTTCCGACCGATGGGTTCGTGTCGCTGGTGCTGTCGATCGACGGCAATCCGGGCCTCGAAATCGGCATGGTCGGCCGTGAAGGCATGGTCGGTGCGCATCTGGCCCTGGGCGTTGCGGATGCGCCGCTGCACGCGCTGGTGCAAGGTGCGGGCAGCGCCTGGCGCATTGGCGCGCCGGCGTTCCGGCGCGAACTCGCCGCCAGCGCGGCGCTGCGTCGCGGCATGCACCATTACCTGTATGTGCTGATGGCACAGATGGCCGAGGCGGCCGGGTGCCTGCGTTACCACCTGATCGGTCCGCGCCTGGCGCGCTGGCTGCTGATGAGCCAGGACCGCGCCCACCACGACAGCTTCCAGGTGACACAGGAGTTCCTGGCCTACATGCTCGGGGTGCGCCGCGTCGGCGTCACCAAGGCGGCGGGCGACCTGCAGCGCCGCGGCCTGATCGAATACCACCGCGGCATGGTCACGGTGCGCGACCGCACCGGTCTCGAGGCGGTGGCCTGCAGCTGTTACGCGATCGACTGCAAGATCTATTCCGACCGGCTGGGCTGAGAGCGTGAGCGGCAATCCAACGCGCCCGCGCATCGGACTGGCTCCCGCGCGCTGAGAACCGCCACAACCGCCGCGCACCCGCCGCGACCGGGCCCTGCCAGAATCGCGCCATGCCATCCGCGCCCCTTGTCGACCCCTCACAACACAGTGTCGACGAGGTCGTGCAGGCGCTGGCGGCAGACGTTGAGCGCGGCCTCACGTCCGGGGAAGCGGCGCGCCGCTTGTCCGAAACCGGCCGCAACGAACTGCGCGCCACTGCGCGCGAACCGGCCTGGCGGCGCCTGCTGTCGCATTTCCGGGACCCGCTGATCTACCTGTTGCTGGGCGCCATCGCGATCGCGCTGGTGGCCTGGCTGATCGAGGGCCGGGCCGGCTGGCCGGTGGACGCGATCGTGATCGCCGCGGTCGTGCTGCTCAACGCCGCGCTGGGTTTTGCGCAGGAAGCGAAGGCCCAGGATGCCGTGGCCGCGCTGGCCCGCATGACCGAGGCCAGCTCGGCGGTGGTGCGCGACGGCCGGCCGCAGCGGGTGCCCAGCGCCGAGCTGGTGCCGGGCGACCTGTTGGAGCTCGGCGAGGGCGACGCGGTGGGCGCGGATGCGCGCCTGGTACAGGCCGTTTCGCTGCGGGTGCAGCAAGCCTCGCTGACCGGCGAGAGCGAGGCGGTCGACAAGGACACGGCCACGCTGGCGCACGCCGCCGCTCTCGGCGACCGGTTGTGCGTGGTGTTCAAGGGCACCGCGGTGGCGCGCGGCAGCGGCCGCGCCGTGGTCACCGCCACCGGCATGGACACCGAGCTGGGTCGCGTCGCACACCTGCTCGACGCCACCGCGCAGCAGCCGACGCCGCTGGAGCGCGAGATCGCCCGGGTCGGTCGCAGCCTGGGCGTCGCGGTGGTGGTGATCGCCATCGTGGTGGTGGCGACGGTGCTGCTGTTATCCGACATCCGCAGCCCGTCCGATGTCGTCGCGGTGCTGCTGCTGGGCGTATCGCTGGCGGTCGCCGCCGTGCCCGAGGGTTTGCCGGCGATCCTGTCGGTGGTGCTGGCGCTGGGTGTGCAGCGCATGGCCAGGCACAACGCGATCGTCAAGAACCTCTCGTCGGTCGAGACACTCGGCTGCGCGTCCGTCATCTGCACGGACAAGACCGGCACGCTGACACGTTCCGAGATGACGATCGAGCGCGTCGTCACGGCCTCCGGCGACACCCGTGTCACCGGCGTCGGTTATGCGCCGCACGGACAGGTGGAGCACCAGGGTGTCGCCCTCACGACCGGAGCACTGCATGCGGAACAGACACGTGTGCTCAGCGGCGGCAGCCTGGCCGGAAATGCCGACCTGCGCCAGGGCGAGGGCGGCGCGTGGGAGATCCATGGCGACCCCACCGAAGCGGCGTTCCTGGTGGCCGAACGCAAGCTCGGCGTGACCGAGCGGCGCCAGCGGCGGTTCGAGCGCATCAGCGAGATCGCATTCACCTCCGAGCGCAAGATCATGTCCAGTATCGAGCGCGACCACGAACGCGGCGACGAACTGGTGCTGGTCACCAAGGGCGCACCGGATGTGCTGCTGCAGCGCTGCACCCGGGTGCGCGTCGGCATGGACACCATCGCGCTCGATGCCGCGCGGCGCGGGCGCATCCTGGCCGAGGTCGACGCGTTGTCCGACGCGGCGCTGCGCACGCTGGCGGTGGCCTACCGCCCGCTGGCCGCCGGCGAGGACCCGCACGCGAGCGACGCGCTCGAACACGACCTGATCTTCGTCGGCACCGTCGGCATGATGGACCCGCCGCGCGAGGAGGCGGCGCTGGCGATCCGCGAGGCGCACCGGGCCGGCATCCGGGTGATCATGATCACGGGCGACCATCCGCGCACCGCCGCGCGCATCGCCACCGACCTCGGCATCGCCGCCCCCGGCGCCACGGCGCTGACCGGGCTGGCCCTGGACGCACTCGACGAGGTCGCCTTTGCCCGGGCCGTGCACGACACCTCGGTTTATGCGCGGGTGTCGCCGGCGCACAAGCTGCGCATCGTTGCCGCGTTGCAGGCCGAAGGCCAGGTCGTCGCGATGACCGGGGACGGCGTCAACGATGCACCGGCGCTCAGGGCGGCCGACATCGGCGTCGCCATGGGGGTGACCGGAACCGAAGTCACCAAGGAGGCGGCCAAGATGGTGCTGGCCGACGACAATTTCGCCACCATCGTGCAGGCGGTGCGCGAAGGGCGCGCCATCTTCGACAACATCCGCAAGTCGCTGCGTTACCTGCTGTCGTCCAACATGGGCGAGGTGCTGACGGTGTTCCTGGGCGTGGTGGGCGCCGGCGTGATCGGGCTCGCGGGCACGGCCACCGGCTCCGGCGGCGCCGTGGTGCTGCCGCTGCTGGCCACGCAGATCCTGTGGATCAACCTGGTCACCGACTCCGGGCCGGCGCTGGCGATGGGGGTGGACCCGATCACGGACGACGTGATGGCGCGCCAGCCGCGTGCGCGCGACGCGCGCGTGATCGACGCGCCGATGTGGTCCGGGGTGTTGCAGCTCGGTGTCGTCATGGCCCTGGTGACACTGCTGACGATCGACCTCTACCTGCCCAACGGCCTGATCGAGGGCACGCGCGACCTGGCCAGCGCGCGCACGGCCGGCTTCACGGTGCTGGTGTTCGCCCAGTTGTTCAACTGCTTCAATGCGCGCTCGGAAACCGGCAGCGCGTTCGTGCACCCGTTCGTCAACCGCTGGTTGTGGAGCGCGGTCGCGCTCTCGGTGCTGCTGCAGGTCGCGGTGGTGCACCTGGGTTTTCTGAACCTGGCCTTCGGCACCGTGCCGCTGGACCCTGGCCAGTGGCTGACATGCGTGGCAATGGCCAGCGCGGTGTTGTGGTACGGCGAACTGCGCAAGCTGCTGCTGCGCCACGGGCGCCGTTGAGGCGGCGGCCCGGCTGGCACAGGCGCAAACCGCGATCGCCGGCATGTGGCCGCCCTGCGCTACCAAGGATTCAGCTACAAGGATGTATCGGCGCGCGTGTCGCCGTAGATGTGCCAGACCGCGATGAACATGGCGGCGATGGCCGGGCCCAGCACGAAGCCGTTGATGCCGAACACCGCCATGCCGCCCAGGGTCGTGATCATCACCAGGTAGTCGGGCATGCGGGTGTCCTTGCCTACCAGCATCGGCCGCAACAGGTTGTCCACCAGCCCGATCACGAACACGCCATAAGCCGTCAGCGCCACCCCCTGCCAGAGCGCGCCGGTGACGAGAAAATAGGCCGCCACCGGCACCCACACCAGCCCGGCGCCGACTGCCGGCAGCAGCGACAGGAACGCCATCAGCACCGCCCACAACAGGGCACCGCCGACACCGAGGAACCAGAACGCGAGGCCGCCCAGCGCGCCCTGGATCGCCGCCACCAGCAGATTGCCCTTGACGGTGGCGCGGATCACGGTCGTGAACTTGGCCAGCAGCTCCTGCTTGTGGGCGCTTTCCAGCGGGATCGCCGCGCGCACGGCGCGCCCGATGCCGTCGCCGTCGCGGATCAGGAAGAAGGCCAGGTACAGCGTGATGAAAACGCTGGCGATGAACTCGAAGGTGTTCTGCCCGATGCCGAGCGCCTGCGTGGCGATGAACTGGCTGCCCTGCGCCATGGCCAACGCCAGGCGGCGCTGCAGCGTGTCGAAGTCGATCAACCCGAAGCGCTCCAGCAGGCCGGTCATCCAGCCCGGCAGCGCGTCGAACACCCCCTGAAAATAGAGCCCGGGATTCAACTCGCCCGATTGGATGCGCTGGTACACCTGGGCCGCCTCGCGCGCCAGCGCCGCCGTCACCAGCACCAGCGGAATGACCACGATCACCAGCACCACCAGCAGCGTCAACAGCGCCGCCGGCGTGCTCCGCCGGTTCAGCCGCACCAGCAGCCGCCGGTACAACGGAGCGAACAGCAGCGCGATGATGGCAGCCCACAGGATGGTGCCGTAGAACGGCAGCAGGATCCAGCCGAAGGCCACCGACACCGCGACCAGCAGCACCAGCAATACGCGGCCCTGCAACTGTGCCGCAGTGTCTTCATCGAAGGGTGGCATGCCGGCTGCGCCCGGGCGCGTCAGACCAGCGGCCGCTGCGGCGGCTGGCCATCACCATACAGGTCGGCCAGGCGCGCCAGCGCCTTGACGTCGCGCAATTGCAGCCGCCCGTCTTCGA
>JANLQZ010000241.1:0-8524 GCA_031368125.1 Betaproteobacteria bacterium | reverse complement strand
GGTCGAAGCAGCCAAGCCCGCCGATTGGAAAGCGGGAGTAGCGAGGGTGGACACGACTCCGACCGTGCCAATCCGCATGGCAGGGTACGCATCGAGGACATCGCTTTCAGAGACCGTGTGAGAAGTAAACTTCCGCGTAGAATACGGCTATGGAACGCAAGAGTTACCCCACCGACCTGACCGACGAGCAATGGGACCTCATCCGGCCGCTCCTGCCCAAGGCCAAGCCCGGGGGCCGGCCCCGCTCGGTCGACACCCGCGCCGTCGTCGACGGCATCCTCCACGTCGTCCGCGGCGGCGTCCCCTGGCGGATGCTCCCGCACGACCTGCCCCCCTGGGGCACCGTCCATTTCTACTACCGCTCCTGGCGGATCGACGGCACCTGGGCGCGGGTGATGGATGTGCTCCGCACCCGGCTGCGGCACGCCGACGGCCGCAAGAAGAGCCCGTCGGCGGCGATCGTCGACAGCCAGTCGATCAAGACCTCGGAGGGAGGCGAGGCGCGCGGCTTCGACATGGGCAAGAAGGTCACCGGGCGGAAGCGACACCTCGTCGTCGACACGACGGGCCTGCTCCTGGCGGTCGTCGTCCACTCGGCCTCGGTCCAGGACCGTGACGGGGCGAAGCTCGTGCTGGCGCGGCTGGCGGGCCGGTTCCCGAGGTTGAGGCTGATCTGGGCCGACGCGGCCTACGAGGCGACGGTCGGCTGGGCGAAGTCGTTCGGCGGTTGGGTGCTCGAACTGGTCAGGAAGGCGGCGGATCAGGTCGGCTTCGTCGTGCTGCCGCGGAGGTGGGTCGTGGAGCCGCCGCCTGGCCCGCGACTATGAGCGACTGACCGCGTCGAGCGAGGCGATGATCGAGGTCGCGATGATCCATCTGATGCTCAAGCGTTTGAAACCCGCATAACAACCTTGTCACACGCTCTCTAAGGAGCCGGGCTAGAATAACCTGGCGGAGTTCACTTCTTCTTCGGCGAGATCGTGTAGTTCCACTCCCCGTGGAAGTCGTCCTTCTTGATCCTCACTGCTGCGAGTTGCTCGTCGCTCACTTTGGTCCCGATCCCGTATGGGCTGTTGTCCAACTCTGCTTGGATCTTCAGCCCCGCCTCCGTCCGGGTGCTTCCGATCAAGCTGACTATCACACCGAGGCTTCGCAATGGCCTGCCCCGCCAGTTCTCGGTGATGTGGCAGAACATCCGGTGCTCGATCTTGTTCCACTTGCTAGTACCTGGCGGGAAGTGACACACCTGCACCTCCAGGCCGAGTTCATCGGCCAGTCGCTGCAATTGCAGCCTCCACAAACGCACGCGATAGCCGTTGCTGCCGCCACAGTCGGCGGTGATGAGCAGCCGCTTGGCCTGCTTGTACATGGGCTGCCCCATCTCGAACCACCAGTGGCGGATGCTCTGCACGGCGAACTCTGCCGTGTCGTGGTCGATCCCCACGCTGACCCAGCCGACGTTGGCCGTCACGTCGTAGACCCCATAGGGCGCGACCTTGCCCAAATCGTCGTCAATGAAGTCGTGAACTCGAACCTGCTCGGGCTGTCCCTGCGGGTGCCACTCGCGCCCGGCGTTCTTGAAGTCCCCGATGAGCTCCTTCTTCTTGGTATCCACCGAGATCACGGGTTGGCGCTGGCGCTGGAACTTCGTCACCATGGTGGCGATGTACTGGAACTGCGCATCCCGGTCCGGATGCTGACCGCCTTCGCGCGTCTTGCGCACCGACTGCAGGCTGTAGTTCAATTGGGCCAGGAGGTCGCACACCGTGCGCTGGCTCACCCGATGGCCGCTTCGAGCAAGCTCGGCTGCCAGTCTTGTCGTACTCTTGCAAGTCCAGCGCAATGGCGTCATCGGGTCACCTCTGCTGGTGGGCTCGACGAGGGCGTCGAGATCGGCAAGCAAGCTCCCATCAAGGTCCACCAAACGCTTGCGGCCACCACCGGGAGCACGAATGCGCTTGTGCGCGGCAGCCGCCGGCAATGGCTGCGCGGCAGCCTTGCGCGCGCCCTTGCTCTTCGCCTTGCCGGCGGCCTCAATCTCAGCCAACCCGGCGTACACGGTTGTGCGAGACAACCCAGCAACTTTAGCCACCACGCTAACGCCACCGCGCCCCAGGCTGCGGGCCTCGGCTGCCGCCCACAATCGAAGAGTCGCCTCGTCAAGACGAGTCGACAAGGCCTTGAACTTGGCTGCAAGAAGTGGCGCTTGATCCATCAACGCATGATAGGGCCACAATGCAAAGTGTTCAAGTTATTATTGCTATGCTCCTAAGTGCTTGAAATCCTTGCAGATCAAGCCTCCGCCGCCAATCATTGAGCTCGCCTGATACGGGCAAACCCCATAGATACACGGCCCTCCAGCATGCAGCCGGAAAGTCGTTGTCCAACGCGGGCTTACGAGGGCGTGTCACTTGCAACTGTCAAAGTCGGGTCTGAGGCCCGAGCGGCGATCCCTTGACGCAATGGCCTCGCCAAAGCAGGGCAATCAGCGCCGCGGGCGCCGCGGGCGCCGCGTCGCTCGCAAGCCAGGATAATTGCACCCACCATGGCATTAATCACTCTGCTCAACGCGCAACTGGCCTTTGGGCACGTAGCCCTCCTCGACCATTCCAACTTCGCCCTTGAATCGGACGAGCGCGTCGGCCTGATCGGCCGCAACGGCACCGGCAAATCCTCACTGCTGAAGATCTTGGCGGGGCTTGAGAAGCCGGATGACGGCACGTTGCAGCTTCAGCAGAACCTGCGGCTTGCCCACGTTGCACAAGAGCCCGTGCTCGAACTCAGCGCCACGGTGTTTGAGGTCGTCAGCGTCGGGGTTTCGGATGCCATCGCACTCATAGACGCCTACTGCCGGGGCGAGGGGGACCTGGATGCCCTGCAAGGCGCGATAGAGGCGCAAGACGGATGGAATTGGGAGCAGAGGGTGGCCGAGACGCTGGACCGGCTGCATCTTGACCGCGATGCGATTGTGGCCACGTTGTCTGGAGGCACACGGAAGCGGATCGCGCTGGCGCAGGCGCTGGTCGCGCAACCAGCGGTGCTGCTGCTGGACGAGCCGACCAACCACCTCGACCTTGAATCGATCGAATGGTTGGAGAACCTGCTGCTCGAGTTCCGTGGCAGCGTTGTCACGATCACCCATGACAGAACCTTCCTCGACCGGGTGGCTACCCGGATCGTTGAACTCGATCGCGGCAGCTTGCGTTCGTACCCCGGAAATTTCGGACAGTACCTTCTGCAGAAAGATGAACAATTGGCACAGGAATCCGTGCTCAGCGCCAAGGCAGACAAATTGCTGGCT
Organism: Betaproteobacteria bacterium; assembly: GCA_031368125.1. Taxonomy (GTDB): domain Bacteria; phylum Pseudomonadota; class Gammaproteobacteria; order Burkholderiales; family Burkholderiaceae_C; genus CAISIP01. The sequence continues at coordinate 5,223 of JANLQZ010000241.1, read as the reverse complement.
CAGGAAGAAGTCTGGATTCGCAAAGGTGTAGAGGCGCGGCGCACGCGGAGCCAGAGCCGTATCAACCGGCTCGAGCAGTTGCGCGAGAGCCGTGCGAAACGCCGTGACACGCTGGGTAACGTCAAGATGGATGTGTCGTCCGGTGCACTGGGTGGAAAACTCGTGGCGGAAATGGAGCACATGAGCCTGTCCTTCGGCGACAAGCGCATTGTTCAGGACTTCACCGCGACAGTTCTGCGCGGCGACAAGATTGGACTGATCGGGCCCAACGGCGCAGGGAAGACCACCTTGCTCAAGCTGATCCTCTGCGAGTTGCAGCCGGACTCCGGGCGTGTTCGCCAGGGCACCAACCTGCAGGTGGCGTACTTCGACCAGTTGCGCAATGCACTCGATCTCGATGCGACGCTGGGGGACTTCATCAGTCCTGGCAGCGAGTGGATCGAAATCGGCGACCAGCGCAAACACGTCAAGAGTTACCTTGGTGATTTTCTGTTTTCGCCAGCGCGAGCCAACTCGCCCGTGAGCTCGTTGTCCGGAGGGGAACGCAACCGGCTGCTACTGGCCCGCCTGTTTGCCCGGCCGGCCAACGTACTGGTCCTCGACGAGCCAACCAACGATCTCGATATTGAAACGCTTGAACTGCTGGAGGACTTGCTGGCCAATTACGAAGGCACCGTGTTCCTGGTGAGCCACGACCGGTCGTTCCTGGACAATGTCGTGACCAGCACAATCGCTTTTGAGGGCGCCGGCGTCTGGCGCGAATACGAAGGCGGTGTCAATGACTGGTTGGCGCAGTCGTCGCGCACACGGGAATCACAAGCCCGGATCGCGTCGGCGGCCCGCCCCGCGCCGGGCGGGTCGCGCGTGGCGGCGGACGCAAGCGCGAAAACGGGCCGGGATCGTACCGCCCCGGCCGGCAAACTCAGCTACAGGGAACAGCAGGAACTCGATGGTCTGCTGCTGACGATCCAGACCCTGGAGCGTGAACAACTCGCACTTCGCGTCGAACTGGCCGATACCGACCTGTACGCGCGCGACCCGGCACGCGCCAACGAACTCTACTCGCGCGACGCCTTGATCGACGACGAAATGCTGGGTGCGCTGGAGCGCTGGGATGGGTTGTCAGCCAGGCAAGTCGCCAATTGAACGCCGCGCCAGCAGCACATCGGCACCGTCAAAAAACACTCGCTGGTGCGCAAACCTCGGGCGCCGGGCGGGCGCGAGGCCCGGACTCGGAGGCTGAGAAGATTTCGTAGCGAACGGGTCAAGGTGGTGTCGAGGGGCGGAACCGTACAAGCGTACGGTGAGCACCGCAGGCGCCAGATTGGCCCGCGCAGTAGAAAGATTCTCAGACTCTCATGCGCTGTGAGCTTGCCCGCGCCGTACCAGCGCGACGGCATCGAGGATCGGAGCGAGCACGCCGTCTGTCAGCAGCGCTGTTCCGGACACCAACTGGCGTCCCAGGGAATGCATATCCGAACTCGTCGCAACGACATGTTGCGGGCCGGACCACCGCTCGGCCGTCACTACAAGCTTTCGCCCGTCTGCCACCACGACGACCGCCACCGGGCTGGCACCGACAGCTGGAAGTCCACCTACAAGTCGGTGCAGTTCGACCACCGGCAACCGCTCTGCGTTCACCAGCGCCGTAGGCGGTGCTGGCGCACCAATTCCAACGTCGGCCGCCACGGCGTCGGCGTACACGCCCTTGGGCAGGAAATAGGGATCGCCGCCAACTCCCAGCAGCAAGCCTTCGGCAAAAGTCGGCAGCAGCGGCAGGCGCAGACGAACCGTGGTTCCGACGCCAGGCACCGAATCGATCTCCACACTTCCACCGAGCTCGCTGAGGTTGCGCCGGACCACGTCCATCCCCACACCCCGCCCGGAGATATCGGTAACCGCGCTGACGGTCGAAAGGCCAGGCAAAAGCACCAACTGCCAAACCTCCCGATCGGTCATCTGGTCCGGTACATGCAGGCCCCGCACCAGCGCGGCCGCAACTATTTTTTCTCGCGCCATGCCGCGTCCATCGTCCCGCACTTCGACAACGATGGCATCGCCTTGCCAATCTGCTGACAGCGCAATCGTCCCGACCGCCGGTTTCCCCGCCGCGATGCGTTCGGCCGGCGCTTCGATGCCATGGTCGCAGCTGTTGCGCACCAAGTGGGCCAAGGGATCACCAATCTTTTCTGCCAGTGCCCGGTCAAGCTGGGTGTTTCCGCCGCTCGTCACCAGCGTGAGTGGTTTGCCCAGTTTGACGGACAACTCTCTGAGCATGCGGGGAAAGCGCTGAAACAACACGGCGATCGGCGTCGATCGTATGTCTGCAGCCAGTCGCTGGAGGTCGCGCGCGTGGCGCCGCAATACGTCGATGCCCGCGAGCAAATCCGCATGCTGCCGCGGGTCAAGCCCGCGTCCATTGCGCCGCAGCAAGGCCTCGGAAATCGCAATGTCTGCTGCGAGTTGCGCCAGCTGATTCACCCGGCTGCTGGCGACCCGCATGCTGTGAGGCTCGGCTGGCGCCGGCAGAGCCGGGTCGACCATGACCGACAGCGCAGCAGCACCGATGACCTTGGCGACGGCTGCTTGCGGGGATTCTTGTACCTCGGGCACGGCGCAGACCGAGACTTGCCCACGCGCTACATGGAACGCACACAGATCGAGCAACTCGCCCTCGGACAGGTCGGTTTGGATCGCGAATGCGCGGCCTTCGGCATGCCGATCCGCCGACAGCAGCTTGACTTCGCCCAGGTCCGGCAGATCCTGAAACATGGCCACCACTGCGTCGGCGTCCGCAAGCCGCGCGTCGGCGCCAATCCGGATCTCCAGCCGGCGCCTGGCTGCGGACGGCTGGCTGGCCAAGGCCACGGCACGCAAGCGGCTGGCGAGTGCACCGGTCGCATCGCCATCGTCGCCCCCGGCCACGCCGGCCTGGTGATGTGCCAACAGGCTGCGCACCGCATCGACCGCTTCGAGCAGCAAGCCAAGCATCTGCGCGCCCGGGTCGGCTTGACCACCACGCAAGCGCTCGAGCACCGACTCGGCGAGATGCATCAGTTCGCTCACGTCGGCAAATCCAAACGCCGCCGCGCCACCCTTGAGCGAGTGCGCCGCCCGAAAGGCTGCGTTCACCCATTCCCCCGCGGGCTGGTCCCCAGGACCCGACAGCAGCACCTGCTCCATCGAATCCAGGGTGTCGTGGGCTTCGTCGAAGAATCCGAGTCGCAGCTGGCTCAAGTCGACCGCCCCTTCCACGCTGCTCGCCCGAACGTCCATGACGCCACCATACGCCCGTGCAGCGTGCGCAGTGCATGGCGGGACGGGAGCGGGAAGCCAGCCCGCACACTGGCTGGCGCGCCGTTGCGCGACGAACACATGGCGGTGCTGGCAGCTGTAGTCACTTCAATTTCACCTTCCGAACATGGTACCGACCAGCCTCAAAACTTTGCCCTTTGCCGTGTCATTGCAGGCCTGACCCGCAACCCATGGATGCCCCCGCATTGGAGTCCAGGCCAGGCCCGTCGGGTCCGGCACGACAAACCGAACCGCGCTGGGGCTCACCTGATGCACCTCAGCCTGCTGATTGGCAAGGCACTAGAATTTGCCCAGATTGAGCGTATCAGGAATTCGACGGCCTGCCACGGTGTCCCGGCAGCCGCGATCCCTGCCGATATCGGCTTGCGCAGATCCCGCCGGTGGCCGCGCCGGCCGCGCCGGCCGCGCGGACCCGATAGTGATTGAATAGACCCCAACATGCACGACGACGCCGTTGACCGACCCATTCGCATACTGCATCTGGAGGACTCGACGGTCGACCACGAACTGGTACAACGCGCACTGCGGCGCTCCGGCATGGCCTTCACTATCGGCCGGGTGGAGACACTCGATGAGTTCGGGCAAAAGATCAAGACCCAGGAGTTCGACGCAATCGTCGCCGACTACCGGCTGCGCGGATTCACTGCCCTCGACGCCTGGAACTCGATCAAGGAACAGGCGCATGTTCGCCCTTTCATCCTGCTCTCGGGCGCAATTGGCGAGTCGGCTGCGGTGGCCGCCATCAAACTGGGCATGAGCGACTACCTGCAGAAGGACGACGTCGCCAAGTTGGCGCAGGTGATCCATCGGGCCATCGAAATGCAGGAAACCCGCCTCGCCAAGGACCGTGCCAACGCCGAGCTGGCCATTTCGGAACGTCGGCTGGCCGAATTCGCGGAGCATCTGCAAGCGACCATCGAACAGGAACGCGCGTCAATAGCACGCGAAATCCACGATGACATCGGTGGCGCCCTGGCGGCAGTCAAGCTCGATCTCGCCTGGATCGGACGGCATCTGTCCGACCCGCGCACACTTGGTCATGTGCAGGCTGCCACCGAGATGTTGCAACACGCCCTGGGCGCGAGCCAGCGCATCATGATGAATCTTCGGCCGGCCATTCTCGACCAGGGACTGGTGGCCGCGGTCGACTGGCTGGCTGCAGGCTTTGAGCGACGCACCGGAATCCGGACCACACTGCGCTCCACTCCCACCGACCATGACCTTTCCAAGGCAATACAACTGGCGGCATACCGAACGGCACAGGAAGCCCTCACCAACATCTCGAAACACGCGCGTTGCGACCAGGTCACAATCGACCTGACCGACAGCGGGAATGTCCTGACCCTCGAAATCAGCGATAACGGCCAGGGGTTTTCTCCGTCCGAGTTGGGAAAACCCAAGGCCTTCGGGCTCAAGGGACTGCACGAACGCGCCAAGTCTGTCGGTGGCTGGCTCGACGTCAGCACCTGCGACGGTCGGGGAACCTCCGTCATCCTGTCGGTCCCGCTGGCCGATGCGCCGGCTCCCATGGTGAAGGAAACGACCGAATGATCCGCGTGATTCTTTGTGATGACCACGCCGTGGTGCGGCGTGGAATCCGCGACACGCTGGCCGACGCGACCGACATCGAGGTGGTCGGCGAAGCCGCCAGTTATTCGGAAGTGCGCGATGCATTGCGCAATACGCCGTGTGACGTGCTGGTGCTGGACCTGAACCTGCCGGGCCGCGGCGGCCTGGAAGTGCTCGCCAGCCTGAAGGACACCGAGTTGCAGGTGCGGGTGCTGATCGTGTCGATGTATCCCGAGGACCAATATGCGATTCGGTGCCTGCGTGCCGGGGCCCAGGGCTACGTGAACAAGGCCGGCGATCCGAGTGAACTCGTCGCGGCGGTTCGCACCGTGGCCCTTG
>JANLQZ010000221.1:0-1843 GCA_031368125.1 Betaproteobacteria bacterium | reverse complement strand
TACTTGACGGCATCACCGCCCTGCCCGCCAAACTACCGATGTCCGCCACCGCCAGCAAGCCCAGGATCCTCGTGGTCGAGGACGAGGCGATCGTCGCACGCGACATCCGCTTGCAGTTGGCCGAACTGGGTTACGAGACGGTGGGCCACGCCGCACGCGGCGAGCAAGCCATCGCCCTGGCCGGTGAGTTGCATCCCGACCTGGTGCTCATGGACGTGCAACTGGCCGGCGCCATGGACGGGATCGCCGCCGCACAGGCCATCCGGACCCAGTTTTCGCTGCCGGTGGTGTTCCTGACCGCGTTTGCCGAAGACGAAACCCTTGCGCGGGCCAAGGTGACCGAGCCGTTCGGCTACATCCTCAAGCCATTTTCCGAACGCGAGTTACACACCGTGGTCGAAATGGCGCTGTACAAGCACCAGGCCGACAGCCGGTTGCGGCGCAGCGAAACGCGCTTCAGGACCATGTTCGAGGCCGAGTCCGAATGCGTAAAGCTGGTGGGTGCCGGCGGGGAATTGCTCGAGATGAACCCAGCCGGCCTCGCCATGCTCGAAGCCGCCTCGCTGGAACAGGCCCGGGCGCACGGCCTGATGCAGTTCATCGTGCCCGAAAGCCGCACGGCGTTTTTGGCCCTGCACCAGCGCGTGATGCGCGGCGGCGCCGGCACCCTGGAGTTCGAAGCCGTCGGGCTGCGCGGTACCCGGCGCTGGCTCGAAACGCAGGCCACACCGATGCGCGACGCAGGTGGCCACGTCGCCTCGCTGCTGGGCATCACGCGCGACGTCACGAGCCGCAAGCTCGCGCAGGGCGCGCTGCGCGAAAGCGAGGCGCGTTACCGGCTGCTGGTGGACATGTCGCCGTGTGCGATCGGCGTGCACCAGGACGGCAACGTCGTGATGGTGAACCAGGCCGCACTGTCGCTGTTCGGAGCCAGCCGCGCGGACGACCTGATCGGCTGGCCGATCGAGGGCTTGATCCACCCGGACCACCGCGCCGCGGCACGCGACAGGATCGAGCGCATGCTGGCCGGGGAAACCGGCCTGTACCCGGCCGAGGAGGTGTACCTCAAACTCGACGGCAGCGTATTCGACGTCGAGGTGTCGGCGGCGCCTTTCACCTACAACGGCCGTCCGGCGGTGCAGGTGATCGCGCTCGACATCAGCCAGCGCAAGCGCGCCGATGCGGCGCTGCGCGACAGTCGCCGCCAGTTGCAATTCCTGTCCAAACGCGTGCTCGAGGTGCAGGAGGCCGAGCGCCGCCGCGTGGCGCACGAATTACACGACGAACTGGGCCAGGCGCTGACGGCAATCAAGATCAACCTGCTGGGGCAGCAGCGCCTGGCGACCCCGTCGCCGGCCGACCCCCGCAGCGAGAGCCTGCGCATCGTCGACCAGGCGCTGCAACAGGTGCGCACGCTGGCGCTCGCGTTGCGCCCGTCGATGCTCGACGATCTCGGCCTGGCACCGGCCTTGAAATGGATGGCCGAGCAAAGCGCGGCGCAAAGCGGGTTCGTGGTCCGCTTCCACACCGCCACCAGCGCTGCGCGGCTGGAGCCGGAGATCGAGACCGCGTGTTTTCGCATCGTCCAGGTGGCGCTGACCAACGTGCAGCGCCATGCGGGCGCGCAGCGGGTGGAGATCGACCTGTACCAGGATGGCGCCACGCTGGTGCTGAGCGTGTCGGACGACGGTTGCGGCTTCGATGTCGCGGCGATGCTCGATCGCGCCTCGGCCGGTGCCAGCCTCGGGCTGCTCGGCATGCGCGAACGCGCCGGCCTGATCGACGGCCAGCTGGAAATCGTGTCTGCACCGGGCCAGGGCAGCACGGTGCGGCTGCGCTGCCC
>JANLQZ010000185.1:0-2396 GCA_031368125.1 Betaproteobacteria bacterium | reverse complement strand
GCGACGCAGCTGCGGCTGCCGCTGGGAACCGTCAAGACCTGGATTCGGCGCGGGCTGGAACAGCTGCGCTTGTGCATGGCAGGTTTTGCCTGAGGGTCGATCCGTGAACCTGTTGTCGAACCCGGAGCTCATCGACCGCCTCGCCGGCAGTTACGCGATGGGCACCCTGCGCGGCGGCGCGCGGCGCCGCTTCGAGGCGCTGGCGCGCGAACATGCGCCGGTGCGCGCGGCAGCGCTGCTGTGGCGGTCGCGCCTGGCCGGGCTGATCGAATTGCAGCCCCGCCTCGAACCCGACCCGGTGGTATGGACGCGTATCGACAACCTGCTGCGCGGTGAACAGGAAGCCCTGGCCATGCAGGCGGCGCGGCGCTCGGGCGTGCGCGACCAACAGGCAGACCGCGCCGGGCTCGGCGGCTGGTTGCGCAACCTGGCGGTGTGGCGCGGCGCCGCCGCCGTTGGCGCCATGGCCACCGTGGCGGCCGTGGTGGTCGGGCTGAACATGCGCCAGCAACTGGGCGGAGAAATCCAGGCCCTGCAGGCCCGGCTGTCGAGCACGCCGCAAATCGCTTATGTCGCGGTGTTGTCGGATGACAAGGCGGGCGCGTCGATGCTGGTCACCTTCGATCCCGCCAGCCGCAAACTCACGCTGCAGCGCGTCGGCAGCTTCCGCGAAGCCGATGACCGATCGCTCCAGCTGTGGGCGCTGCCACCCAGCGGCGGCCCGAGGTCGCTGGGCGTGCTCGGCGGCGCGAAGGTGTTGCAACTCACGGCACTCGAGGGCGATGTGCGAGAGGTGCCGATGCTGGCGATCAGCCTGGAGCCCAAGGGCGGCGTGCCCAGCGCGACCGGGCCGACCGGGCCGGTGCTGTTCAAGGGCGCACTGATTCGCAAGGAACTCTGAGCCGCCGCTGGCCGCAGCAGGTTTTGTGCAAGCGCAGCGGCGCTGCCGCTCAGGCTCTCAGATATAACCCACCACCGGGCGCGCGTGGCGCATGTGCAGCGACAGCCCGAGCGCGGCCATGTGGTTGGCGTTGCGCCCCAGGATGGTCTGCGACAGGGGCAGGAACTCCGCTTCTTCGAAGGCGGCATGGGCCCGGTATTCGTTGACAAGCTGTTGCACGGCAACAGTGTCCAGTTCGCTGTCATGCCCTTTGGCGATCTTCTTCAGCTGGGGCTTGATCTGCGACCACCAGGCCTCGATCTGGCGGTGTTCGGTGGTCAGGCGTTCGACCATGGTCGCGACGTGGTCGCGCTCTTCGCCGCGTACCGAACTCTCGAGCACGGCAGGAAACAGCTCGCGTTCTTCCTGCGCATGGTGATCGACGATCACGTCGTCGAAAAAGGCGATGGTGTCGGCCGCGATCTTGTGCGCACGGGCCGCCGGGGCCAGCAGCGCGGGCAACTCCGCCAGGCTGGCGAGGTGGGCGACGATGCCGACGTGGCACTGCGAAAAATTCGTGATCGGTGTCTCGGGGCTGGCGTCGCCCGGCGTGCTGGTTGGTGTGTTCATGGACTCTCTCCTGGCGCGAAGCTGTTCGGGCTGGGTTCATTCTGGGCGCCTGGCGGGCGTGCGTAGTTGATGCCGGTCAAGTCGCGGTCGATTCCGTGCCTTTTGCGCTCGGGCGCTGCCCGTAACTGTCGTCGATCTCGTTGAACACCGGGCTGTCGATGGCGTCCTCCATCGACTGGTACGGGCCGGTGCCGCTGTGCGAGGCGCTGGACGCAGCGACGAAGCCCCCGCTCTTGACATCGAATACGTGCACCTCGCCGTCCTCGATCACGTAGTGCCAGCCGTGCAACGCGATCCTGCCCGCATCGACCTGTTCGCGCACCATCGGGTAGGGCACCAGCCGCGAATCCGAACAGCCGATGAACAGGATGGTCGGGTGCTGGCCGCCCGTCACCAGGTCCTGAAACTGCTGCTGCACGCCCGGGAACGTGTGGTCGTGGAAGCGGCGCAGTCGCTCCAGCAGTTCATCGGGCATGGTGCGGGCTCCGGTGCTGCTCGGCTACTGCACCAGGGGCGTATCGGCCGCTTCCAGGTCTACCCCGGTGATGGTCGCGGCGCCGGCCAGCACCTGCAGGTACTGCCGCAATGCGGTCACGTAACTTTGCTGGCGCAGCGACATGGCCACCGCGCCGCGCACCGCCTCGAACGCCTGTTGCTGGCCCGGCTCGCGCTGCAGCACCTCGACCACGTGCAGGCCGAAGCGGCTGTGCACCAGCCGCGGCAACACACCGACTTCGACCTGGCCGAACAGTTCCCTGGCAAATTCCGGCGCGCAGTCGGACGCCCCCAGCCAGCCCAGGTCGCCGCCTTCGGCGCCGCTGGGGCAGTTGGAGAGTTCGCGCGCCGAGCGGCCAAAACCGTCGCCGGCGCTGCCGTCGTGGCAACG
>JANLQZ010000181.1:0-6367 GCA_031368125.1 Betaproteobacteria bacterium | reverse complement strand
GCTCTGCGAGCTGCGGTGCGAGCGAAGTAATCGGCCTGCTGCCGCAAATCGTCCGAAAGTCGCTCTGAAAATTTCATTGCAAATCAATCACTTAGAACGAGCGACTTGAGAGCTTGCTTGGGGGCGGCCCGGCGCGGCGCTTACCGGGGTACCTTCGCTCTGCGAGCTGCGGTGCGAGCTTGCTTGGGGGCGGCCCGGCGCGGCGCTCATCACGCGCGCTCCCAGCTGGTGCCGGCCGCGGAGTCCTTGAGCACGATGCCGAGGTCCGCGAGCGCGCCGCGAAGGCGGTCTGCCTCGGCGAAGTTGCGCGCCTGCTTGGCCGCGCTGCGTTGCGCGACCATGGCGTCTATCAACGCATCATTGGCCAAGGCCGCAGCGCTGGTATCGGACTGGTCGGGGTCCATGCGACGGCCCTTGAGGAACGTGCCCGGGTCGGCCTGCAGCAGGCCCAGGCAGCCGCCCAGCGCCTTGAGCAGACCCGACAGCCGTGTCGACTTCGTCTTGTTGATTTCCGTCACGAGTTCGAACAACACCGCCACCGCTTCGGGCGTACCGAAGTCCTCGTCCATCGCCGCCCTGAAGCGCGCCGCGAACGGCTCGGCCCAGTCGACCGGAGCGTCCACGCCCGGGACCAGATCAAGCGCCGTGTACAGGCGCCGCAGCGATGCGCGTGCATCATCGAGATGCACATCGCTGTAGTTCAGGGCGCTTCGGTAATGGGCGCGGACCAGAAAAAAACGCACCGTCTCCGCGTCGTATCTGGCCAGCACCTCGCGGATGGTGAAAAAATTGCCGATGCTCTTCGACATCTTTTCGTTGTCGACGCGCAAGTGGCCGTTGTGCACCCAGAAGCGCGCCAGCGGCTTGCCGTTGGCGCCTTCGCTCTGGGCAATTTCGTTCTCGTGGTGCGGAAACTGCAGGTCGGCGCCACCGCCGTGGATATCGAAGGTCTCGCCCAGGGTCTCACGGCACATGGCGGAGCACTCGATATGCCAGCCCGGACGGCCTGGCCCGTATTCGCCACCCCATTTGGCGTCGGCCGGTTCCGATTCCTTGGCCGCTTTCCACAACACGAAGTCGAGCGGGTCCTCCTTGCCGTCGAGCACCGCCACGCGCTCGCCGGAGCGCAGTTCGTCGAGCGATTTGCCCGACAACTTGCCATAACCCGGGAACTTGCGCACCGCGAAGTTGACATCTCCGTTGGTCGACCGGTAAGCCAGCCCCTTTGCCTCCAGGCGGCTGATCAGGCCGAGCATCTGCGGAACGTATTCGGTGGCGCGCGGCTCCAGTGACGGAGGCTCGATCGCCAGCGCGCCGATGTCACGGCGCATGGCCTCGATCATCTCGTCCGTGAGTGCCCGGATGGTGATGCCGCGCTCGACTGCGCGCTTGATGATCTTGTCGTCGATGTCGGTGATGTTGCGCACGTAGGTGACCCGCAGCCCGCTGGACCGCAGCCAGCGCTGCACCACGTCGAAGGCCATCATCATGCGCGCATGGCCGATGTGGCACAGGTCGTAGATCGTCATGCCACACACATACATCCGCACATGGCCGGTTTCGATCGGAAAAAACGGCTCGGTCGCACGCGACAGCGTGTTGTAGACGCGCAGACTCATGGGAGACGGGGGTAGGCCTTGGGCAGGCAGGAAGAACGGGCTGCGGACGCTGCGGACATGGGGAACATGGGGTGCTGTTGGGGTGTTGGCGCAGAGGCCAAAAGGCACCCCTGGGCTACAATCCAAAGCAGTATAAGGCCCGGATGTCCGGGATTGCAATGCGCCCGGTACAGGAGATTTCATGATGCCAATCACTGCCGGCATTCGCCAGGGCATCCGCCTGGTTTTGCTGGTTGCGGCACTGGGTGCCACGGCCGCTTTTGCGGACGATTACACACCGGTCAATCAGCTCTTGCGCAGCGGCCAACTGCTCGATGCCATGGCCAAAGCAGACCAGTACCTGGAAAAAAATCCGCGCGATCCGCAGATGCGTTTCCTCAAGGGCCTGATTCAGCAGGAATCCGGCAAACAGGGCGAAGCCATCGCCACCTACACGCGCCTGATCGAAGACTACCCGGAGCTGCCCGAGCCCTACAACAACGTGGCCGTGCTGTACGCGGCGCAGGGGCAACTCGAACGTGCCCGCGCCGCGCTTGAGATGGCCACGCGGACTAGCAAGTCCTATGCCATCGCCCACGAGAACCTGGGGGACGTCTATGCCCGGCTGGCCAGTCAGGCCTACAGCCAGGCTCTGCAAATCGACCGCTCCATCAGCAGCGTGCCGCCCAAGCTCGCATTGACGCGCCAGTTGATCAGCGCCTCCGCGCCGGCGAGCAGCGCCGGAGCCAGCGACCGTGCCAGGGCTCCGGCTGCGGCCGCGTCGGGCGCGAAGTGAGGCGAGCCGCCAACTACACCGGAACCATGACCAGACATCCCGAAGGAACCCGACCGTGACACCGTCCCGCGATCCGACCGTCCGGCGCAGCATGCTGCTGGCGATGCTGGCGGCTCCGGCCCATGCGACCGATGCGCCCAAGGTGAAGTTCAGCACATCGGCGGGCGATTTTGTGCTCGAGTTGTATCCCGACAAGGCTCCGCGGACGGTCGAGAACTTTCTTCAGTATGTGAAAGACAAGCAGTACGACGGAACGATCTTCCACCGTGTGATCGACAACTTCATGGTGCAGGGTGGCGGTTTCGACGCGTCCTATGTCGAGAAGAAGACGCGCCCGCCGGTTGCGAACGAGGGTCGCGACGCCTTGTCCAGGGGTGGGCCGCGCAATGTCGTGGGGACGGTGGCGATGGCCCGCACCAACGACCCCCATTCGGCCACGGCGCAGTTCTTCATCAACGTCAAGGACAATGCCTTCCTCGATCCCACGCTGATACCGCCCGGCGACCCGGTGCCCAAGTTCGAATACCAGGGGCGCGTCTACGAAAATACCCCACGGGCCAATTTGCTCAATGCGCCGCAGCTGTTCGGTTACACCGTATTCGGCAAGATCGTCAGCGGCATGGATGTGATCCAGAAAATGAAAGCGGTGACTACCGGCGCCGGCGGCCCCTTCCCTTCCGACGTCCCCAAGCCGCCCCTTGTTATCCACTCCGCCATATTGGTGAAATAAATCATGAGCAATCCGAAAGTCGAACTCCACATCAGCAACTACGGCGTGGTCACGCTTGAACTCGACATCGACAAGGCGCCCAAGTCGTCGGCCAATTTCCTCGAATACGTCAACAGCGGGCACTACAACAACACGGTCTTCCACCGCGTCATACCCGGCTTCATGGTGCAGGGTGGCGGCTTCGAACCCGGCATGAAAGAGAAGAAGAGCGGCACGCCGATCGCCAACGAAGCGGCCAACGGCCTGAAGAATGCGATGTACACGGTGGCGATGGCGCGCACCAATGACCCGCATTCCGCCACCGCCCAGTTCTTTGTCAACGTGGCCGACAACGGCTTCCTCAACCACACCGCGCCGTCGGGCCAGGGATGGGGTTATGCCGTGTTTGGCAAGGTGGTCGCTGGCACCGATGTGGTGGACCGCATCAAGGGCGTCAAGACCGGCCGCAAGGGATTTCACGACGACGTCCCCAACGAGGACGTGGTGCTCGAGAAGGCCGTGACGCTCTGAACCGGCCGACGGCCCGTGTGTTGACCCGTGCCGGCCGTTGATCGATTCGCCACAAGCGCTGCGGGGCCTGCGCCAGCGGCGCCATCAACGACCCCGGGTTGGGCCGAATTGCCCGCGCTGCAGGCGTGGCGCACGATCGATTTCATTTCCGACCTGCACCTGCACGCCAGCGAGCCGGAGACATTCCGGGCCTGGCAACACTACATCGAACACACCGCGGCGCAGGCGGTCTTCATCCTGGGCGATCTGTTCGAGGTGTGGGTCGGCGATGACGTGGTGGGCCGGCCTGCCGCCGGCGCTGCGCCGGACGCCGGTTTCGAGCAACGCTGCCGCGAGGTGCTCACGCGAGCCGCCAGGCAACGCGACATATTTTTCATGTGCGGCAACCGCGACTTCCTGGTGGGCGAGCGGTTTGCGCGCGATTGTGGCCTGAGCCTGCTTGGTGATCCGGCCATCCTGGGTTTTGCCGGGCAACGCTGGCTGTTGTCCCATGGCGACGCCTTGTGCCTGGCCGACACCGACTACATGCGGTTTCGCATGATGGTGCGTACACCGGCATGGCGCGACGCTTTCCTGGCGCAACCGCTGAAGCAGCGTCTGGCTACCGCGCGCGCGTTGCGCAGTCGCAGCGAGGCCCACAAGCGAACCCATCCGGCACTGGTCGACCTCGACGCCCAGGCCATCACCATCTGGTTGCGTGCGGCACAAGCCACCAGCCTGATCCACGGCCACACGCACCGCCCTGCCGACCATGACCTGGGCCATGGACGGCAGCGTGTGGTGCTGAGTGACTGGGACCTGCATGCCACACCGGCACGCGCCCAGGTGCTGCGCCTGGGGCAGGACACCGACACCGGCACGGCTCGCCTGCGGCGCTTGTCCCCTGGCGCGGCCTGCGACACACGGGGCGCATAGTGCTTGGCTGGCTCAAGGCCCTGGGTCAAGGCCGCGCGGCACGGCCACCCGACATCCCGGATGGCTTGTGGCAACAGACCCTGGCGGCGTTTCCCTTTCTGGCGCTGCGCGGCGCCCGGGCGCTGGGCGAACTGCGCCAGATGGCGCGGTTGTTTCTCGACGGCAAGGAGTTTTACGGCGCTGGCGGACTGCGAATCACCGACTACATCGCGGTCGCCGTCGCCGCCCAGGCCTGTCTTCCGGTACTACGCATCGCCACGCCATATCGTGGCCTCGCCTGGTACGACAACTTCGTCGGCATCGTGGTGCACGAAGGCCCGGTGCTGGCGGCGCGCGAAACCGTGGACGAGTCCGGCATCGTGCACCGATACCAAGAGGAGTTGAGCGGCGAGGCGATGCAGGATGGGCCGGTGACGCTGAGCTGGCAGGACGTCGCCGATGGCGGGAAAACGGCGCGGCACGGCTACAACGTGGTGATCCACGAATTCGTCCACAAGATCGACATGCGCGACGGCATGGCGGACGGCTGCCCTCCCCTGGCCGCGGGTTTCATGGGCGCGCGGTCGGGCGTCGGCGCCAGAAAATCATGGCGTGCCACCATGCAATCCAGCTACGAGGGCTTTTGCGACCGGCTCAGCATCGCCGACCGATTCGGGGGCGAACTGCCCTGGCTCGATCGTTATGCGGCCGAATCGGTCGACGAGTTTTTCGCCGTGGCCAGCGAGGCCTACTTCGTGAACCCGGAATACTTCGCGCGCGATTTTTCCGCGCTGGTCCCGATGTTCGACGCGTTCTTCAACGCGCCTGGCCTGCCAGATTGATGTCGTCGATCTGCCAGGGGTCCAGGAACTGCTCGGCATAACGCAGGTAGACCTTCTCGCCCACGAACACGTCGAACAGGTCCGGGTCGATATGTCCGTTTTGCTTGAAGCGCTGCATGATGCCCATCGCCTGCGAGAGCTTCATGCCGGGCTTGTAGGGGCGGTCGCTGGCGGTCAAGGCCTCGAAAATATCGGCGATACCCATCACACGCGCCTGCACCGACATCTGGTCGCGCGTCAGGCCCTTCGGGTAACCCTTGCCATCCATGCGTTCATGGTGGCCACCCGCGTACTCGGGCACGTTGCGCAGGTGCTTGGGCCACGGCAGTTTTTCGAGCATCTTGATGGTGGCCACGATATGGTGGTTGATCGTGTTGCGTTCGGCCTGTGTCAGCGTGCCGGCGCGTATGGTCAGGTTCTCGAGTTCGTCCGAGGTCAGGAACTCGGTCTCGACCCCCTGCACATTGCGCCACACGCGGCTGACCGCGATTTGCCGCACGCGCTGCAAGGCCTCCTCGTTGGTGGTCTCGGCGCCGACGTTGGTCTTTCGCAGGAAGGCGCGGTCCGCCTCCAGTGCGTCCATTTCCGCGCGGTAAGCGGACCAGATGGTGGTCTCGGCGTCTGCATTGATCTTGTTGCGCAGCTCGAGTTGCTGGCGCAAAGCGGCAATTTCGGCGTCGCGCTTGAGCACCTCGAAACGCGTGTCGATCAGCTCGATGCGGTCAAACAGCGTCTGCAACTTGGTCGCCTTGTCGACCACATGCACCGGCGTCGTGACCTTGCCGCAATCGTGCAGCAGCCCGGCGATCTTGAGCTCGTACCGGTCGCGGTCGTCCATCGTGAACGATGCCAACGGTCCATGCGCGGTCGCATTCACCGCCTCGGCCAGCATCATCGTCAGCGCCGGCACCCGCTGGCAGTGGCCGCCGGTGTAGTGCGACTTTTCATCGATCGCCAGGTTGATCAGGTTGATGAACGACTCGAACAGCGCCTCGAG
>JANLQZ010000685.1:0-2261 GCA_031368125.1 Betaproteobacteria bacterium | reverse complement strand
TCCCAATCCGCTGGTGGCCCGCCTGGCCAGTGGTGGCCTGGGGCTGGCGCTGATGGTCCGGCAAGTGCAGAGCGTGGACATCGCGCTGGCAGCCAGCACCTGCGGTTTCGATGCGATCAACATCGACCTCGAGCACTCGGTGATTCCCGAGGCGGCGGCGGCCCAGATCTGCATCACCGCGCTGCTGGCCGGCGTGACGCCGCTGGTGCGCGTGGCCAGCCACGAGCCTGCGGCGGTGAGCCGCATCCTGGACGCGGGCGCCTGCGGCGTCGTGGTGCCGCATGTGGGCAGCGCCGACGAAGCGCGCGCGATCGTGCGCGCTGCCAAATTCGCGCCCCTGGGTGAACGCTCGGTGGCGGGTAGCTGGCCGCACCTGGCCTACCGCAGCTGGCCAGCCGAGGCGATGCGGCAGGCGCTCAATGCCGCCAGCATGGTGGTGGTGATGCTGGAGACGCCCGAGGCGATCGCGCAGGCCGATGCGATCGCCGCCGTTCCCGGCGTCGACATCCTGCACGTGGGTGCGACCGATCTGTCCCAGGCGATGGGTATTGCCGGGCGTTTTGCCGACCCGGCGCTGCACCGGTGTTTTGCACAGGTGGTGGCGGCCTGCCGCGCGCACGGCAAGGTGGCCGGTGCCGGCGGGCTGGCCGGCTGGCCCGATGTGATGCAGGACATGGTCCGCCTGGGCGTGCGTTTTGTGACCGCCGGCATCGAATGGGACTTCATGCTGGCCGCGGCGACGCAGCGCGCGCAGGCGCTGCGCGCGCTGCCGCTGGACCAGCCCATGAACCGGGGCGGCGAACTGGTTGGAAAGGCAGGACACCATGCCTGATCTGGTGCTGCACCATTTCCTGACGTCGCCGTTCGCGGAGAAGGTGCGCCTGGTGCTGGGCTACAAACGGCTGGCCTGGAAATCGGTGCTCATTCCCAGCATCCTGCCCAAACCCGATCTGGTGGCGCTGACCGGGGGTTACCGCAAGACGCCGGTGCTGCAGGTCGGTGCCGACATCTTCTGCGATACCGCGCTGATCTGCGAGGTGCTGGAACACCTGCAACCGGCTCCCAGCCTGTACCCGCATGCGGTGCGGGGACTGTCGCGCATCCTGGCCCAGTGGGCCGACAGCACGCTGTTCTGGGCCGGCATTGCGGGGCCCAAGCCGGCCCGGCACATGTATGGCGGCGCGCCCGAGGCGGCCCAGGCTTTCGTGGACGACCGCAACGCCATGTTCGGCGGCATGGTGCGCCCGCTGCCCACTGACGCCGCCGGCGCGCGCAAGTCCTATCTGCGCCGCCTGTCGAGCATGTTGGAGCAGACGCCATTCCTGCTCGGCGAAGCCCCGTGTATTGCGGACTTCGCGGTCTACCACACGCTCTGGTTCACGCGCATTCCGTCACCGCCCGAGGCCGACATGCTGCAGGCCACGCCAGCCCTCGGGCACTGGATGGACCGCATGCGGGCTTTCGGGCACGGCGACATGCAGCCATACGACGCTGCGCGCGCGATCGCGCTGGCCGCGGCGAGCGAACCCGCGGCGCCGGGCCACGGGTGGCTGAAGGACAGCCTGTTCCAGGACGACCATGGCATCGCGCTGGGCGACCACGTCAGTGTGCGCGCCGAAAGCTTCGGCGCCGAGCGCACCGAGGGCGCGCTGGTGGCGGCATCACGTACGCACTACAGCCTGCGTCGCAGTGATGCGCGCGCCGGCACGGTGCACGTGCATTTCCCGCGGATCGGGTACGTGCTGGAAAAAGCCTAAAAAAGGAAGACGATGGACCAAATTCTCAATGTGCTGGTGTTCGGCCTGTTGCTGGGAGGCATCTACGGCCTGGTCAGCATCGGCCTGAACCTGATCTTCGGCGTGGTGCGCATCGTCAACTTCGCGCAGGGTGAGCTGGTGATGTTCGGCATGTACGGCAGCTATTACGCGTACGCGTTCCTCGGCATCAATCCGTACCTGTCGGTGTTCATCGTGGCGCCGCTGGTGGGGCTGCTGGGCGTGGCGATACAGCGGCTGGTGATACAGCCGCTGCACAACGAGTCGAACATGCAGATCTTCGCGACCTTCGGATTGCTGATGATGTTCCAGAACATCATGCTGATGTTGTCGCGCGGCGAGGCCTTCAGCATTGGCGGCCAGGTCGGCTCCAGCGTGCTGACGGTGGGCGACATCAAGATCAGTGTGGTGCGGCTCGTGACCCTGGTCGCGACCACGCTGATCACCATCGGTCTGCACCTGTTCCTGCGCCACACCATGACGGGC
>JANLQZ010000150.1:0-9806 GCA_031368125.1 Betaproteobacteria bacterium | reverse complement strand
AGCATGAACAGCTGCGCCTGCGCCTTGAACAGTTCCATCGCCATGTGGTGCGGCGTGCCGACGCCGGGCGACCCGTAGTTGATGGCTCCCGGCTGCGCCTTGGCGCGGCTGATGAGTTCCTGCATCGACTTGATGCCGGTCTTGGCATTGGCCACCAGCATCAGGGTGCCGTAGGCGGCCATCGATACCGGCGAGAAGTCTTTCACGGGATCGAACGGCACTTGCTTGTACAGCTGCGACGCCATCAGCATGGTGTTGGCGCCCATCAGCAGCGTGTAGCCATCGGCCGGCGCCTTGGCGACCGCATCGGCGCCGATATTGCCGCTGGCACCAGGCATGTTCTGCACCACCACCGGTTGGCCCAGACGCTCGCTCAGGCGCGGCGACACCGTGCGGGCGATCGTGTCCATGCCGGTGCCGGGTGTGAACGGCACGACGATGCGGATCGGCTGCGCAGGCCAGGCCTGCGCATGCGCCACGCAGGACGTGATCGCAAGCAGCAGGCCGGCGACGGCGTTGAGCAAGGGCAATCGCATGGTGGTTTCCTGGTGTCGGGTAGGGCGCGCCGGCTGGCGGTGTGCGATGGCGCGGTCAAGGCGCGGCGAGCTTGAACACGCGCTCGGCGTTGGTCTGGAAGAACTTGCGCTTGTCATCGGCGCCCATGTCCATATTGTCGAGCGCGATCACCTCGTCGACCGCATGCTGGTAAGGATAGTCCATCGCGTACAACACGCGGTCAACCCCCATGAAGGACTGCGTGAACTTGATCGCCGGCTCCCAGGCCACACCGCTGTTGGTGATGTAGAAGTTCTCGCGCAGGTAGTCGCTGGGCAGCTTGCGGATCGGCTTCACGCTGTCGTAGCGCTGCGAGCGCACGGTGGCCTGGTGCATGTAGTCCAGCCGGTAGGCCCAGAACGGCAGCGCCTCGCCCATGTGGCCGATCACCATGCGCAACTTCGGGAAGCGGTCGAAAACGCCGGCCGTGATGATGCGCAGCGCATGCAGGCCGGTCTCCACGCCAAAGCCGTAGATCGCGCCGTCCAGCCCGCACTCCTGGAACGGCCCGATCATGTTGGCCGGCAGGGCATTGGGATGCAGGTAGATCGGTGCATCGTGCGCTTCGGCTGCAGCAAAAATATCCCAGAATTTTGGGTCGGACAGATATTCGCCCTGGGTGTGCGAGTTGATGACCACGGCATGCATGCCCAGCTTGGTGACGCCACGTTCGATCTCGCGGGCGGCCGCCGCCGGGTCCTGCGGGGCCACGGCGATCATGCCGGCAAAACGCGCGGGATGGCGCCGGATGGCGTCGGCCAGCTGGTCGTTGGCGAGCTGGCTGAACGACACTGCCGTGGCCATGTCCATCACCTGGACACCGGGCGCGGTCAGCGCGATCACCTGGCGGTCGATACCACTGGCGTCCATGTGTTCCAGCCGGATCTGGTCGAGGTCCTGCAGGCACCGCATGATGTGTTTCGCACGTGCGCTCGGGCTGCTCATGTAAAAACCCATCAGACCCTGGAAGCCAGGGTCCGCGTCGCCCTTGGCCAGGATGCGGCGGTAGATGTCCATCATCTCCGGCGGCGCAAAGGCTTCTTCGGTCGCGATGCGCTGGTACGGTGCGGGCTGCGGTGTTCTGGTCGAATTCTGGTCGGGCAGGTCCATGGTGCGTTGTCTCGCTGGTTGATTGTGTACCGCCGACAACCACCAACCGGAGTCGGGCCTAGCGCCCCACGCCGAGCAGGCGATCGAGCAGTTCGGGTTGTTGTTGCAAGTCGTGCGCGGCCCCGGCATGCACCACCGTGCCACGGTCGAGCACCGCGACACTGTCCGAGATTTCCAGGATGGCCTGCGGATGCTGTTCCACGATGATGGCCGAGAGGCCCTCTTCGCGCGTGATGCGGCGAATGGCACGCAACAGCTCCTGCACGATGATGGGCGCCAGCCCTTCCAATGGTTCGTCCAGCAACAGCAGGCTGGGGTTGAGCACCAGCGCACGCCCCACCGCCAGCATCTGCTGCTCGCCACCCGAGAGCTGGGTGCCGAGGTTGGTCTTGCGTTCGGCCAGGCGCGGGAACATCTCGTACACGCGCTCAGGTGTCCAGTGGCTCGGCTGCCTGCCGGTGCGGGCCGCGCGCGCCGGGCGCGCCACCGCCGTCAGGTTTTCGTGCACCGTCAGCGACTTGAAGATGTTGCGCTCCTGCGGCACCCAGCCGATACCCGCCGCTGCGCGCTGGTACGACGCCAGCCGGTGCAGCGCGACGCCATGCAGCGTGATGCTGCCGGCATGTTGTCGCGTCGCACCTGCCAGGGTGTTGATCAGCGTGGTCTTGCCGGTTCCATTGCGCCCCAGCAATGCCAGGGTCTGGCCTTCATCGAGCACCAGCGACACGTCGTGCAACACCACCGCCTCGCCATAACCGGCGCTTAAGCGTTCGACCCTCAGCAATTCAGCCATGGTTGCCACCCGCCGCATCCGCCCCGGGCACGCTGGTCCCCAGGTAGACCTCTCTGACCCTGGCGTCGTTGGCAATCACCTGCGGGTCGCCCTCCGTCAACACGGCGCCATTGACCATCACCGTCATGCGTTTCGCGAAGCTGAACACCAGGTCCATGTCGTGTTCGATCAACAGCACCGACACCTCCGTCGGCAGGTCCGCCACGGTCTGCAGCAGTTCTTCGCGCTCACCTGCCGGCACGCCGGCCACCGGTTCGTCGAGCAGCAACACGCTGGGCTGGCAGGCCAGCGCAATCGCGATTTCCAGCAGGCGGCGCTTTCCGTAGGGCAGCAACTCGGTGCGCTGGTGCATCACATCGACCAGGTGAAACTGCTCCAGCAACGCAGCGCAGCGCAGCGCGACGTCGGGGCTGCGCCCGAGTGGCTGCCACCAGCTGGAACCCAGCCCCTGGTGCTGGGAAACCGCCATCGCCAGCGTCTGCAGCGGCGTCATCGAATGGAACAACTGGTTGATCTGGAACGTGCGCACCATGCCGCGGCGCGCACGCTCGTGGGGCGCCAGCGTGGTGATGTCCTGCCCCAGCAGGGTGATGCTGCCGGCTGTGGGCTCGAGCACACCGGTGAGCAGGTTGATCAGGGTCGTCTTGCCGGCACCGTTGGGCCCGATCAACGCATGGCGCGCCCCTTTGTGCAGGCTCAAGCTCACGCCGTTGGTGGCCGTGATGCCGCCGAATCTCTTGACCAGGCCCTGGCAGCTGAGGACGATTTCGGATGGATCAGCCATGGAAAACGTGGGGCTCATTTTTTTAACCAGGTCCAGGGGCGCAACAGCTTTTCGCGGCCCACCATGACCAGCACCACCAGGAACAGGCCGATCCAGAAGGTCCAGTACTGCGGCGTGATGGAAGAGATCACGTTGTGCAGCAGCTTGAACACGATGGCGCCGGCAATGCCGCCCCACAACCATCCGGTGCCGCCGATGACCAGCATCAGCATGAGATCGGCAGAACGGTCGAAGGCGAACAGGTCGAGCGAGGCAAAACCGGTGGTCTGGGCCAACAGTCCCCCGGCGACACCCGCCACGCCGGCCGCCACGGTGTAGATCACGGCCAGACGCGCGTGGACCGGGATGCCGATCGCCATGGCGCGCAGGCGGTTGTCGCGGATCGCCATCAGGGTGGCACCGAAAGGCGATCGCACCAGACGGCGCAACAGCAGGAAGAACATCAGGCAGACGGACAAGGCATAGAACGCGGCGGTTCGACCGCCCAGGTCGAATTCGAAGCGGCCGAGCACCGGCCCGAGCACGACACCCTGCAAGCCGTCGGCGCCGCCGGTCAGCCAGTCCAGCTTGTTGGCCAGTTCCATCAGGATCAGCGCCACACCCAACGTGACCATCAGGCGCGTCAGGTCCGAGCCGCGCATGATGGTCAGGCTGCAGACGGCACCCAGGGCCGTCGCGACCACCAGCGCCACCACCAGGCCCACCAGCGGATCGGGCATCACATGCTTGGCAAACAACGCAGCAGCATAGGCGCCGATGCCGAAAAATGCGGCATGCCCGAGCGACACGATGCCGGTGTACCCCAGGATCAGGTCGAGCGACAAAGCGAACAGCGCCACGATGGCGATCTCGCTGACCAACAGCGAATGGCCCGGGACGACCAGCGGCGCGGCAAACGCCAGCAACCAAAGCGCTGGCTCCCAGGGCTTCCAGCGGCTGGCCGCGAGCAGGGATGTCCGTGCGTCCATCTATTTGCCCCCGCTCCGGACGAACAGGCCCTGCGGCCGCCAGATCAGAATGGCAATCATCAGGCTGTAGACGATGAAGGCGCCCATCTTGGGGATGTAGTACTTGCCGGCAACATCGGCAATACCCAGCAACAAGGCGGCAAGCAGCGGACCGGTGATCGAAGAGGTGCCGCCCACCGCCACGACGATCAGGAAATAGATCATGAACTTGAGCGGAAAGGTCGGATCCAGGCCCAGCACTTCCGCGCCCAGGGCGCCACCCAGGCCGGCCAGGCCCGAACCCACGGCAAACGTGGACAGGAACACCACGTTCACGTTGATGCCCAGGCCTGCGGCGACGCGCTGGTCGTCCACCGATGCCCGCAGGCGACTGCCAAACCGCGTCCTGGCCAGGATGTACTGCAAGCCGATGGTCAGCGCCGCACACACCACGATGATGAAAAGGCGGTAATGCCCCATGCCCAGCGCGCCGCCCAGCAACTCGGTGCGGCCCTTGAGGTACTCCGGCAACTGCACGATCTGCTGCGTGGAGCCGATGAAATAGTCGGCACTGGCGACCGCCATGAAAGTCAGGCCGATGGAAAACAGCACCTGGTCCAGGTGCGGCTTGGAGTACATGCGCCGGTACAGGGTTCCTTCGAGCACCGCGCCCAGCAGTGCCGAGCCTGCAAACGCCAATGGCAGGCAGACCAGGAAAGGCAGGCCGGCATGTTGCATCAACAGCACCGTGATGTAGCCCCCCGCCATGGCAAAGGCGCCATGGGCCAGGTTGATGAAGTTCATCAATCCCATGGTCACGGCCAGGCCGACCGCGAGGATGAACAGCAGCATGCCGTAGGCGATGCCATCGAAAAGTATGGTCAGCACGGGTGGCGGCGCCGCTTGCTCATCTGGACTTGCCCGGATCCTTCACGTCCTTGATGGTCTCGAACTCAACGTTGTAGAGTTGGCCATTTACCTTTTCCACCTTGCGAATGTAGATGTTGTGCACCACGTCGCGTGTCTGCGCGTCGATGAACATCGGCCCGCGCGGGCTCTCGAAGATCTGACCCTTCATCGCCGCCAGCAGCCCCACGCCTCCACCGTTACCGCCCTTGGTGGCCTTGAGCGCTTCGACGATGACCCGCATGCCATCGTAGCCGCCAACCGCCATGAAGTTCGGACGCAGGCCGTTGTTGGCCTTCTGGAAGGCGTCGACAAACTTCTGGTTGGTGGGCGACTTGTGCGCGGCCGAGTAGTGGTGCGACGTGACCGTCCCGAGCGTGGCGTCGCCCATGCCATTGAGGATGTCGTCATCGACCACGTCGCCCGGGCCGATCAGCTTGATGCCGGCCTTGTCCATGCCGCGTTCGGTGAACTGCTTCATGACCGCCGCACCCGCGCCCGAGGGAACGAATACGAACATGGCGTCGGGCTTGAGGTCGCGCACCTTCTGCAGGAAGGGCGCGAAATCGGGGTTGCGCAACGGCACCCGCAGGCTGTCCGTCACGGTGCCGCCATTGAACAGGAAACGGTCCTTGAAGAAGCGCTCGGCGTCGATGCCCGGGCCGTAGTCGGACACCAGCGTGACCACGTTCTTGATGCCGTTCTTGGGCGCCCAGTCGGCGATGCCCACGGCCGCCTGCGGCAGCGTGAAACTGGTGCGGATGATGAACGGCGAGGCTTCGGTGATGCTGGAGGTGGCCGCCGCCATGACGACCATCGGCGTACTGGACTGGGTGGCAATGGGCGCCGTGGCCAGCGCCAGCGGCGTCAGGCCAAAACCGGCCAGCACGTTGACCTTGTCGTTGACCACCATTTCCTGCGCAATGCGCTTGGTCGTGTCGGGCGTGCCGGCGTCGTCCTTCAGGATCACCTCGATCTTCTTGCCCGCGACCGTGTCACCGTTCTGCGCCAGGTAGAGCCTGACAGCGGCGTCGATCTGCTTGCCGGTGGATGCAAACGGCCCGGTCATCGGCAGGATCAGGCCGATCCGGAACTTGTTGTCCTGCGCCAAGACATGCGGCGCGGACAATACACCGAGCGCCAGGGCGGCGATCGTCAGGAAGTTTCTTTTTTGCATGTTGTCTCCATCAGGGGTTGGGGGGTTTGACGCGCGGGGCGGGGCGGGCCGCGCGGCCTCGGAAACCTCGGCCCGAATATCTATTTGCCGGTCTTGGCCGGGTCCTTGACATCCTTCAATACGTCGAACTCCATGTTGTAGAGTTGTCCGTTGACGCGCTCCACACGGCGGATGTAGACGTTTTGCACGATGTCGCGGGTCTGCGCGTCGATATAGATCGGGCCCCGCGGGCTCTCGAAGATCTGGCCCTTCATGGCATTCACGAGCGCCTCGCCCCGTCCCGTGCCTTTGGTCGCCTTGACCGCCTCGTAGATCACGCGCATGCCATCATAGGCCGCAACCCCGAAGAAGTTGGGCCGGATGCCTTTGCTCTGCTTCATGAACGCTTCGACGAACTTCTTGTTGGCCGGCGAGTCGTGGGAGGCCGAATAGGGGTGCGAGGTGACCAGACCGAGGGCCACGTCTCCCATGTCGTTGAGGATCTCGTCGTCGGCCACGCTGCCCTCGCCGATCAGCTTGATGCCCGCCTTGTCGAGCCCGCGCTCGGCAAACTGCTTGAGCAGCGCCGTTCCGCCGCCGGCCGGCACAAACACAAACAGCGCGTCGGGTTTGAGGTCGCGCACCTTCTGCAGGAACGGCGCGTAATCGGGGTTGCGCAACGGCACGCGCAATTCGGCCAGCATCTGGCCGCCGTTGAGCAAAAAGCGTTCGCGGAAGGTCTTCTCGGCGTCGATGCCCGGGCCGTAGTCCGTGACCAGGCTGACCACCTTCTTGATGCCGTTCTTGGGCGCCCATTCGGCCACGCCCAGGGTGACCTGGGGCAAGGTCATGCTGGTGCGGATGATGTAGGGCGAGGCCTCGGTGATGATGGAAGTCGCCGCCGCCATGATCACCATTGGTGTCTTGGACTGGCTCGCAATCGGCGCCGTCGCCAGCGCCAGTGGCGTGAGACCGAAACCGGCCAGCACATCGACCTTGTCGTTGACCACCAGTTCCTGCGCCAGGCGCTTGGTGATGTCGGGCACGCCGGTGTCGTCCTTGAGGATGATCTCCACCGGCCGGCCCGCCACCTTGTCGCCATACTGCGCCATGTACAGGCGCACGCCGTTCTCGATCTGGCGCCCGGTGGAACCGAAAGGTCCGGTCATGGGCAGGATCAGGCCGATCCGGAACTTGTTGTCCTGCGCCATCGAGGGCACGGCCGCAAGCGCCGCGGCGGCAGCCACCACCGAGCGGATAAAGGCTCTCTTTTGCATTTCAGGTCTCCTGGGTAGTTGTCATCGGAACAGCATAGGGCATTCGAACACGACCTCAGGCGTTCCTTTTTCGGATCAGGCGCACGCCGGGCATCGGCTGGTTGCCGTGCAGCGCCCCCTTGAGGTTGCGCTGCGCGATCCGGGAATGCTCGCGCATCAGGCTTTCGGCCCGGCTCCCCTCCCGTTGCTCGATGGCATCGAGCACTTGCCAATGCTGGTCCTGCGCGATCATCAGCATGTCACGGGCACGCGGCGAATTGGCCTGCACCACCACGAACCCCGAGGGTGACGCAAACGGCAGGCCGCAAACGCGCTCCAGTTCCTTGCTGATCACGCTGCTGCCCGCCATCTCCGCGAGCAGACCGTGGAAGCGGGCGTTCAGCGCGACGTAGCGCGAAAAGGCATCGTCGTCGAGGGCATCCACCGCCACCACCGCATCGATGGAGCGCAGGCAAGTCTGTGCTTCAGTGAGTACCACCGGCGGCGCACCGCGCTCGGCCGCCAGCCGCGCGCAGAGGCCTTCGAGCGTGCCGCGCAACTCGATGGCCTCGGAAACATCACGCTCCGAAAAAATCCTCACCGCATAACCGCCGTTGGGCAGGGCTTCGAGCAATCCCTCCTGCTCCAGCCGCATCAAAGCGGCGCGTATCGGCGTGCGCGACACGCCCAGTTTCTCCACGATCGCCAGTTCGGCGATCCGGGCGCCGCCGGGCAACTCGCCGGCCAGGATCATCTCGCGCAGACGCAGTTGGGCCCGGACCTGGGCCGTCTCTGTGCCGCCCGGGGTGTTCGCCGCGGCAGGCTCCTCCCGCGGCGGGTTGTTGCTCGCTGTAGCTTCCATTTCTGCGCGTTCGGAACTCTCGACCGCCGGTTACAACTGGCGCGAACGCCAGCCCTGGTGGTAGCCCTCGCGCGCATCGCGCGCATACGGGGTCGGGGCGACACGCACCCGAACGTCCGACTGCTTGTGACGCTCCACGGTCGGCTTTTTCGTGCCCCCGTTTTCCTCGCCCCAGACCAGGGTGAGCACGTCGCCGATGTTGACGTCGGCATCCACCACGCCCAGCGACAGCGCCACATTCTCGTTGTCGCTGTAGCCGGTGAACATGGAATAGCCCACCACCTTGTCGCCCCGCATGACCCGGTCGTACGACGACGACGCGTAATTGGCGTTCGGCAGATCGAAGAACTTGCAGTTGTCGGTGCGACTGGTCAGCGAAGCGAAGATCTTCGCAAGGTCTTCGCTGCTCCACTCGAAGGTCACCTTCTTTCTTTGCGCACGCTTGTCCTTCAGCATCTTCTCCAGCGCCGCGCGCCCGGCGAAATCGTGGTCGAACTTGATGAAGGGGCCATAACCCAGTTCGAACGGCGTCAGGTAATAGTCTTCGATGCTCTTGCCGACAAAGCTGCCGCCAATCGAGCCCGTGCCTTCATAACCGCTCGCCGGCAACCATTCGCGGTACGGCTTCATCGACGCACCGGTGTAGACGGCGGGCAAAGGCGACGGAATCCAGCCGGACTCCAGCGTGTTGCTCGCGTAGGCGCGCGATCCCACCGCAACGATCCCGAACTCGGCGCCGGCCTCCAATATGGCCTCGCGAATGGCGTCGCCCTCTGCATAGGGTCCCCACAGTTCCAGCCCTGGCGCACCCGCCATGCCGTGGCGCAGCGCCCGAACCTTTTGACCCTTGATGGTGATGTGGTCCATGGTGAAGAATTTCACATCGGGAATCGGCCCGCCGTTGATCTTGTTGAGGATCTGCTCGGCATTCGGCCCCTGCACCTGGAAACGGTAGTGGCGCCGCGTCACCGCCTTGCCCCGGGGGTGGGATGGCGAACGATCGTCCCGAATCACATCCACCTTGTAGCCACCGGTCTCGGCATGGAACTGGATCCAGTTGACCGTGGGCGCGCGCCCGACGAACAGCAACTCGTTCTCGGCAAGATAAAACAGGATGCCGTCACCGATCACGAAACCATCGTGGCTGCAGGGCACCATCTGCTTGGCCCGGTTCGGCGCAAAGCCGGCAAAGCTGTTGATGGTGAGATACGACATCAGTTTGAGCGCGTCCGGGCCTCCGACCGTGATCTCCGCCATATGGTGCGTCTGGTCGAACAACACGGCGGTCTTGCGCCAGCCACGTTGCTCATCGCGCCAGTTCGAAAATTCGGACGGGACCACCGGGTAGACGTAGGCCCCGATTTGGGAGTTGCGCAGCCGCGCGACTGCATCTTCAGTACCACCCAGCAGGTTTTCCAGACTTCGTTGGTTCATGGC
>JANLQZ010000103.1:0-13287 GCA_031368125.1 Betaproteobacteria bacterium | reverse complement strand
GGCAATTCGAGCGCCGAGGGCTCGGCGATATCGAAGCCGTCGATCAGGCGGTTGCCGACCAGGTCGAGGTAACCCGAGACCGCAGCGCCGGCAACGCCCCCCAGGGAGCGCAGGCGGGCGAGCAACTGCGCCGGGTCGCCGTCGGACGCAAGAACCGCGCGTGCGGCCGGGTCCTGGGCGAACGCCTGCTTCAGGCGCTCCATCTCGTCGGACCCACCCGCGGACACCACGGCCGAACCGCGCAGCAGGCCCAGCAGCTCGGACGGCGGCAGGCCGGTCCAGTCGCCCACCTGTGCGAGGAAATCCCCGGTGGGGAGCACGGCACCGGCGGTGAAGCGCATGTGCTGGGCGATCATGGCCGCATGGTGGTCGCGGCAGCGCGTCAGATAGGCGACCAGCTCAGCGTCGGACAGTGCGTCCGGATCGATGGCCTGCAACTCCCGGTGCGTGGCGATGGACGAAGGCTTGCAGTGCTCGTCCCAGTCGCGCAACTGCTCGCGCCAGAGCTTGCGCGCATAGACCTGTTCGGCGCGCTGGAAGCGCTCGGGGACGTCGGCCTCCGGCGCCGACAGCACCTGGTTGTAGCCGAAGCCGTTCACGTAGCCCATCTGCAGGCCGTCGATGAGCAACCCGTAGAAGCGGGCGAAGTCGTTGGTGCCGCGCTTGAAGGGCAGGGGATGTGTTTCCTGGAAGTAACGCGTCATCGCGCGCGGAAAGTGCACCGCGTCCTGCTCCCACGATCCCGGCCCTGGCGGCTCGAATGGGAGTTCGGTCGCGGTGTTTGACGCAGTCATGGCGGCTCCTTGGGTGAGGGCGGCCAGCGGAACTCGCGGCGCCCTGGGCAATTATTTGCGAGTTCGCGCGACAGGGCAAGGTGGCGGCGCGCGCTGCCGGCGCAGGCTGCTGCAGACTGGTGCAGGCAACCCGTGACGCACTGGCGGCCCACGAACGCTGGTCGCCGCAGCGTCGCATTGCCGGCGGGCGGTGACGTACACGGTTGACGCGCCGGTAGCAACCCACAGGCTGCCGTGGCGGCCCAGTTTTCAAACGGAAACAACAGGGTGGGCTGAAGGAATACCATCAGGCCAAGTGCACGCAGCACGGCTCAGCCCGCTTGAAATTCTCTTCACGGCAGAACATGAAACCACTCGTTCCCAAAGTATCACCCGAGCACCCGACCAACACGTCCCCCAGCGTTAACTTGGCGCTCCAGGGTGGCGGCTCCCATGGCGCGTTCACCTGGGGCGTGCTGGACGCGCTGCTTGACGACGGTCGAATCTCGTTCGAGGGCATCAGCGGCACCAGCGCCGGCGCCATGAACGCCGTGGCTCTGGCGAGCGGGTTTGCCAAAGCCAATGGCACCGCGAAGGCCGACCGGCGCGAAGCCGCGCGCGAAGCATTGGACAGCTTCTGGAATGGCGTGGTGGACATGGGCGCGCTGTCCGAGGCGCAGCGCGCGCCGTTCGACCTTTTGTTCGGCCCGCATGGTGTTGACAACTCGCCCGCGGCGGCGTGGGTCAATGCCATGGCCAGCTTCTGGGCTGGCGCCGTGTCGCCGTACCAGAGCAACCCATTCGACATCAACCCGCTGCGAGATTTCCTGGCAAGGCAGATCGATTTCGAGCGCCTCCAACACCTCCAAACCCTGAAGGTGTTTGTCGTTGCAACGCGCGTCTCCACCGGCAAGGCGGAGGTCTTCACGGGTCGGCGGCTAACGGCGGACGCGGTCATGGCCTCGGCCTGCCTGCCGACGGTATTCAAGGCGGTGGAAATAGAAGGCGACCACTTCTGGGATGGCGGCTACTCGGGCAACCCTGCGATCCATCCGCTGATCTACAACTGCAGCGCGCGCGATATCGTTCTGGTGCAAATCAATCCAATCAAACGCGACAAGCTGCCCACCACCAGCGCCGAGATCATGGACCGCATCAACGAGATCACCTTCAACGCGGGGCTGATTGCCGAGATGCGCGCCATCGATTTTGTCAAACGCCTGCTGGCCGAGGGGAAACTCGACCCCAGCCAATACAAGGATGTACTGCTGCACCGCATCGACGGCGGTGAGGCGCTGGAGGCGCTGGCCGCATCCACCAAATCGTCGATCAGCCGCGGTCTGGTCCATTCGCTGCGCGACCTGGGCCGGGCGAAGGCCCGGGCCTGGCTCGCGCGGCACTACGGCGCGCTGGGTGTGGAATGCACTGTGGACATCAGGCGCGATTACCTGGACGACCTGCGGGTTCCAGTGGCGCGGTGATGTGGACGCCCACGGATGACTGGCCGGCTATGGTCGTCTGCTGCGACGTACCGTCAAACATTCAGGATGCCGGGATTAGGCCGCTTACCATTTGGAGAATTGATGGTCGCAGACCGTTTCTCGTTTGACCGACCGGCGTGGGGCCCATAAGTTATGCTGGAAGCTATCGAGACTAACCCATGGCCGCCTACCCGCATCTTCGTAACGCGCCCGTCGTCGAGGCAATCATCGAAATCCGCGCCCGCATGCCATCGCCGGCGTCGGCAGCAAATTTTGACGATTTCCGTGGTCGCCTGAAGAGTAAATATCCGAAGGCGCAGCAGATTCGGTTTGTGTCGTCTCAGCTTCAGTTCGAAGGTGAGGCGGGCATGCGAAACGACGTTTCGCACTCGATCGTTGGTGTTCGTCTGGACGACGCTGATGAAAAGTGGGTTGTGCAAGGCAAGAGTGACGGTTTGACTGTCAGTCGGCTGACGCCATATCGGTCTTGGTCGGACCTAGTCACTGTTGTGCGTTCGTTGTGGCCAATTTACGTTGCGGTGTTCAATCCAGAATTGGTGGTGCGATTGGGCGCGCGATATATCAACATCATCCCGTTGCCCGACGGGCGATCAATTGATCTGGACAGCGTGTTGACTGCGGCCCCTAGGGTGCCTGCTGGCCTACCTCAAGACCTGGCGGAGTTCATGAGTCGTGTCGTCGTCCCAATGCCGGACAATGGCATTGTTCTGACGATCACGCAGGCGCCTGGTGCGGCGGCGAACGGGCGCGGTGCCGGAAAGTCAGGGGTTGTTCTGGATATCGATGCAGCGTGCGAGCAAACCTTCGGACCAGACTGGACCTCGATGTGGACGCAATTGGAAATGCTGCGCGACGCGAAGAACGAGGGGTTTTTCCGATCGTTGACGAAGCCAACTTGGGAGCAATTTCTATGACCACCGCTACGTTGACATTTGGCAGCCAGTACCACATTGGACGATCGAGCGTGTCCGGGGGTGTCAGTGAAGTGGCTCGCCAGTCTGTTTCAAAATTCAAGCAAGGCGTCTTGGACAAACTGCGCACCGCCAGTTGGCAGGGATCAATCATCACCACGTTGCCAGCGTTGGCCGCCAGCTACAAAGAGGCGGAAGCACAGGCACAGTTTGAAGATCAGGCGCTGCCATCTGCTGGGGCCTTGAAGGAGGCGCAGGAACTGCTTGAAGCATTGCCACACTGGTGTGCGGCGCCTGTACCGACAATTGAACCGTCCGGCGCTATCGCCTTTGAATGGGACATGGGCCCGGGCCGTTGGTTAGTGCTGGCCCTTAAAGGCACCGGTACGATCGAACACTCGGCCATTCTTGGTTTGGGCAACGAGCGGTGGGGTACCGGCAACTTTGCCGGCACCTTAGGTGCCCATGAGCGTAGATTGCTGGCGGAGTTGATGCAACTGGAGGTTTGAGGTGTTGCAGCCGACTATCGATCTGTCTGAGCGCATTACCAGATACCTGCGCAACAGCAGTCACATGCGGCTTGGCAAGGGTCGGCCACACTTCAGTGCATATTTGCCGCGAGTTCAGGATGGCGACGTCAGCGTTTATCGAACCGACAACATGACCGATACCGATGTTCGCCAATTGGGAAGTGCATATGTCGGACGACCCGATGCGCCAGTGAAGGGACACTGCGACCTACTGGCGTCAGCAATTTTTGCCGAGGGATTGAACATTCAATCGGCCCCCCATCCACACCCGAGGCACGCGAACGTCATTGGTTGGTCCATCGACTCGAAAAATCGGCTCATTGCGAAAAAGCTTTCCGACAAAGCGACACTCGTCTCTTATTAGCGCCTCACGCCAGGGGAATGTGCGCAGTCCGTATCTGCGGGAAGTCGGAACCAAGATCGCGAAATTTGTGCTCTCTCTGCTTTGACCCAAGGCCGTCGCTCCCTTGAGTCACGGCCCGTAAGTACTGCGCCCAGCCCCGTAGTAGTGGTCATACAGGTGCGCATACGCCCGGGCCATCTTCTCGGCGCGCACCTCTTTGGTATACGCCGCCAGCAGTGTAGGCGGCCGGATCGCGATCTTCAATGTCTGCATCACCGCCGCCTTGGTCTGCTGTTTCTCGCGCCAGTCGAACACCAGCTTCTCGCGTTTGAGGGTGTCGAGCAATTCGCGGCAGGCCTTCTTGACCTCGGCTTGCTCGGCCTTCGTCAGCACCGGCTCGGGCTTGGTGAGGATATCGAACAGGGCCAGATCTTCCTCGGTCAGGCCTTCGGCGATACCGCGTTGCTCTTCGGCGGTGAGGGTGCCGACAAAGTCTTTGAGGTCGGCGAAGAACAATTCGATATTCCGGCTGCCGGCGTTGTAGTCGTCAATCAGTTTTTGGAAATTTTCGGCCAGGTCGACGCGTGATGCGTTGACGGCGACCATCTGCGCGAGCTTGCCGGCGATCAGTTGCTTGAGCCTTTCGGCCTCGGTGTGTTTGTGGCCCTGGGCGAACTTGGCCTGCAGGGCTTCGAAGTCGATCTCGGACAGGTTGACCAAGGCCTCGGGCTTGCTGGCCGGGCCGATGCGGTAGCCCTCGGTGGCGATGGAGTCGTTGAGCAGTTCCTCCACGTCGCCCATCACTGCCGAGATGTCGGGCGGGTCGCCCAGGGCCTGGATCTTTGCGGCGAGGTACGACACCAGCACGGCCAGTGGCGCCAGTTCGTTGGCTAGCGGGTCGGGCAGGATGGCCTTGAACAGCCGGGCCACGCGGCTCGCAAGTTGCAGGTAGTGTTTCTTGTCGGCCTCGGTGGCCAGGAACGCCTCGACGGCGTCGTCGATCAGGCCGATTCGATAGAACCCCTGGGCAGCGGCGATCGCCTCCAGCGTGATGCCGCGCAGCTGGGCGATGCTGGCCACCTCGTTCAATGCGGTTTGCAGGGCAGCCACCAACTCGGACTTGTCCAGGATGGGCCCGCCGTCCGGCACCGGCGCACCGCCGATCACCGGCTTGGCGTAGGTGGCCAGCGCGCTCTGCAAGGCGCGGAATATGCCCACGTAGTCCACGATCAGCCCACTCTCCTTGCCGGGCGCCACGCGGTTGGCGCGCGCGATGGTCTGCATCAGCGTGTGCGCGCGCATCGGTTTGTCGAGGTAGATGGTGGAGCAGGTCGGCACATCGAAGCCGGTGATCCACATGGCGCAGACAAACACGAGGCGAAAGTTGCTGTGCGGGTCCTTGAACTTCTCGTCCAGGCTCTCCTTCAGCATCCGCTGCCGATGCGGCACGATGTCCAGACCCTTGGCCTTCAGGTCCTCGATCTCGTTCTGGCCCTGGCTCACCACCACGGCCATGTCGGTGGTTTCCATCAGGTGGATGCGGGCGATCAGCGCCTCGCGGGCATCACCTTGGGCCGGGTCGAGTGCCGCGCGCATCCTGGCGATCTCGGCCTTCCAATGCGCCTGCACCTTGTCGTACATGCGCACCGCGGTGGCCTTGTCGATGCACACCATCATGGCCTTGCCGCGATAGCCGCGGCCGGTGAAGTGCGCCACCGTATCCTTGGCGATGGCCTCCAGCCGGCCTTGGCGGGTGATGATGTGGTACTCGCGGCCGAACTCGCGCTCCAGCTTCTTTTCCTGCGCCTCGTCCAGCTCGGCCGCTTCCAGCAGCGCCTCCAGGTCGCGGTTCAGCTCCTGGTTGGTGAGCTGCACCTCGGGAATGCGGTTCTCGTAGTACAGCGGCACCGTGGCGCCGTCTTCGATCGAGCGCGCGAAGTCGTACACGCTGACGTAGTCGCCGAACACCTCTCGCGTACGTTCTTCCTCGCCCTTGATCAGCGGCGTGCCGGTGAAGCCGATGAAGCCGGCGTTGGGCAGCGCGTTGCGCATGTTCAGCGCGAAGATGTCGTACTGGCTGCGGTGCGCCTCGTCGGTGATGACGATCACGTCCGAGCGGTCGGACAGCATGTGGTAGGGCCGACCCGGCTCGTTTCTGAACTTCTGGATCAGCGTGAAGATGTAGCGTTCGTTGCCGCGCAGCAGCTCCTTCAGGTGCTCGCCGCTGGTGGCGCGCACGTCCTCGCGCGCGGTGGCGCCGGTGGCCTTGAAGGTCTTGCTGATCTGGTCGTCCAGCTCCTCGCGGTCTGTCACGATCACGAAGGTGCAACTGCCCAGCACCTTGCGCAGCACCTTCTGGGTGAAGAACACCATCGACAGGCTCTTGCCCGAGCCCTGCGTGTGCCAGAACACGCCCAGGCGCTTGCGCTCCAGCTTCTCGCTGGTTTCGTCAATTTGGCGCAGATCCACCAGCCGCGCGATGGACTTGTTGACGCCCAGGAACTGGTGGTTCTTGGCCGTTTTCTTGATCAGGCCGCCCTTGCCCTCCTCGAAGACGGTGAAGTTCTCGATGTAGTCCAGTAGCCTTGATGGCTCCAGCAGGCCGCGCAGCGCGCGCTCCAGGCTCACCTTGCCGCCCTTGCCGACGACTTCGTCCTCGTCAGCCACGCGTTTCCAATCGAAGAAGTGCTCCCAGGCGCTGGTCAGTGTGCCCACCTTGGTGTCCGAGCCATTGCTCAGCAGGATGAAGGCGTTTGGGTGGAAGAGCTGCGGCACGCTCTGGCCGCGGTAGTCGCGCAGGTTGTCGTCGAAGGCGCTCTTCAGTGGCACGGCCGGCTTCTTCAACTCGATGAACACCAGCGGCAGGCCGTTGACGAAACCCAGCAGGTCGCAGCGGCGGCGGTACATGTCGCCGGCCACCCACATCTGCGAGGCCAGGAAGAACTCGTTGTTGGCCGGCGTGGCCCAGTCGATCACGCGCAGGGTCTCGGAGCTGTGGCCGCCATGTTCGCCATCGTCATCGCTCACCTTGACCTTCACACCGTCTTTCAGCAGCCGGTAGAAGTCGCGGTTGGCGTTGACGGCGATTTGTCTGGAGCGGTCCTGCGCAAGCTGCTCGACGGCCTGTGCATATGCGTCAGCCGGCAGGCCAGGGTTCAGGCGCTCCAGCGCAGCGCGCAGGCGCCGGGTGAGGATCACCTGGGATTCGCTCTCGTGGCCCTCGCTGCCAGACAAGCCGAAGGTCTCGGCGTAGAGGTTCTTGAAGCTCCAGCCCAGCGAGGTCAGCAGGTCGATCGCCGGCATCTCGACCAGCGCCAGCTCGCCGTAGCCGGCGGAGACCTCGCGCGCGACGTGAATGGAGCTCCGGCTGGAATCGATGGTCACTCGTGGCCCCTATCCATGAACAGAGAGCCGTCCGCGGTGCCGCTTCGGGTCCGCTGGCGCCGCATCGGGTCAGACCCTGGCTGGCTGCCGTGCCGTTGGGTCGCCCACCTTGGGCGGCAGGCCGATGTTCACGATCTTCCCACCCTGCCACACATAGCACGGTGTGCCAGTGGCCAGTGCCAGTTGTTGCGCGTTGGCCGCAGCGCGCCGCAATGCGTCGCCAGCCTTCAGCAGATCGGCATCGTGCAGCGTGTGCGCGGGGGATGGGTTCATGGGTTCTCGCCGCCTTCCAGAAACACCGGGGTGATGCCGGAATTGTCGTACAGCGCCCAGGCACTGACGAGTGCCTTGTAGCGCTGGTCAAAATTGGCCCAGCCTGCCGCATGGCGCCGACGGATCACATCCTCTGCGATGGCGTGCCCGCCCTGCGCCACCCGCGCCGAAACCCGGGCCACCGCCATGTCTGCGTTCGGCAAGGCCAGGAACATCAGCTTGACGAAGTAGCCCATCCGCCGCCATTGCGGAATCTGCCGTGCGTATGCGTGCCCGCTCAGCGTGGTCTCGAACGCGAAACTCTGGCCGTGAGTCACACGGCGGTCGATCTCCTCCAGCATGAGTCGCCCCGCACGCAGCGCCGCCGCCTCGGGACGGAAGGGCGACAGGCCGGCGGCAATCAGGTCCGCATTGATGAAATCCGGGCAATGCGCCTCGTTGGGCAGGAATTCCCGCGCAAATGTCGTCTTGCCCGCCCCGTTGGGGCCGGCAATGATGACGATGCGCTTGGGGTCGGTCATGCAGTGGCATCCTCGGGCGCGGGGACGGCGGGGACGTCGAGTTGGCCGGAGATCAGCTTGGGCAGTAGGAGGTCACGAGTTTTGCGTAGGTTCGAGTTCTTGAGCGCCAACGATTGAATGAGCTGGAACATCGGGCGGGTCACGGCCGCGAAAGTCGCCAGCGTCGCCCGATCGGGATTGGCCAACAGGAACGTGTCGAAGCATGCCTCGCGGACGCGCTGCCGCCCTGACGCCCCCGACATACTCTTGATCGCATTGTCACGAAAGGCATCGGACCGGGCCAGCAGGTACACGAATTCCGGTGTCAGGGTTCGGGATCTGAGGACGATGAATTCCGTGGAGCCGAACGCAACCGCGTCGTCACTTGGCAGGAACTGGACAAAGCCCGTCTTGCCATTTTCAAGGCAAGGCGTGATCCGCGCGAACAACCTGTCGCCGTTCCGAAACTTCGAACCGCTGTTGCCATCGCGCTCACCCGGGGCGTCGATCAGCATCGAGCCATCCGAAAGGCAGTTCATTGCCAAGAATGGTTTGAGGCCCTCCTTGGGCACCTTCGTGCTCGGGTTGATGTCCATCGCCGTTGAAGCCGCTTGTACCAGCCACCCCTCCGGCACCAAACCCAACTCGGACTCGACCATCCGCACCCCCTCGCGGCCGGGGAAGCGGAAGCGGACGAACCACTCCTCGTAGATGCGCCGGGCCATTTCCTCCAGGATCGCGATGCGCCGCGTGTTGTTCTCGATCAGGTCGTCGTAGGCGGAGAGGATGGCAGCAATGCGCCGTTGGACGTTCAGCGGCCTGACTCGAAGCCTTTCTTCCTTCAAGTACTTGAAGTGGCGCTCGTAGCCGTAGTTCTTGAGCGGTAGCGCTCGGATCGCGTAGTAGAAGTACGAGATGTCGAATCGCTCATCCGGGTAGCGGAGTTGTGTCCCGTCCGCCCCTACCGCAAATGGCCTCTTCACAAACTTGATGTGTCGGTTGTGGTCCCCAAAGATCACCACAGGCAGCGGGCCGGAGTAAAGCAACGACTCATCATTGACATAGCCGCCAACAAACTTCGTGCCTTGATCAATCACGGGAAATGCGCCCGACTCCAAATAATCAGTCGTCTTGACCTTTGGCTGGCGCGCAATCTTTGCGAGGCATTCACCAATAGCAATGTCGCAATCGCTTTCCCGGTTCATCCAACTCTCCCGAGCAGGTCCGTCAGGTTATCCGCAACCTGCTGTTGAAGAGCATCTGCCTCACTGCCAAGAGCGACAAGCTCCTCGGAAAGGGCCTCAACCCGTTCTGCAAAGTCGAAGTCGTCGGCAGCCCGCGAGCCGACACCAACGTAACGCCCTGGATTCAGGCTCCAGCCCTGAGCCTCAATCTCTGCCAGAGTCGCCGCCTTGCATAGCCCGGCGGTGTCCGTGTAGACGCCGCTCGGAAAGCGCTCCGCCAACATCGCCTCGCTACCTGCGACTAGCTCCGGCGCTTCACCGCGGTAGAGCCGGGGAATGTTGGCCAGAAACTCCAGTTGCTCCGGCGCGAACTCCCGGATCGCACGGCTCACCTGCTTGAAGTACGGCCGCGCATCCAGGAACAACACCTTGTCCTTGCGCGGCCCGCGTGCCTTGGCCCGGTCGAAGAACCACAACGTGCAAGGCAGCGTGACGGTGTAGAAAAAGTTGGAACCGATGCTGACGATCACGTCCACCGCGCCGCTCTGGATCAGCTTCTTGCGGATCTCCAGCTCGCTGCCGCGCGCGTCGCCGGCCGAGTTGGCCATCACGAAGCCGGCGCGCCCGTTTTCGTTCAGCGCCGAATGGAAAAGCTGGATCCACAGGTAGTTGGCGTTGTCGGTGCTGGGCAGCCCGAGCGGGAAGCGCCGGTCGTCCTTCAGCCTGTCCTTGTCCACGCCCGACACGTTGAACGGCGGGTTGGCCATCACGAAGTCGAAGCGGCCCAGCACCTTGTGCGGGTCTTCGTAGTAGGTGTTGGCCTCGCGGATGTCGCCCGACAGGCCATGCACCGCCAGGTTCATCTT
The DNA here is from genome assembly GCA_031368125.1 of Betaproteobacteria bacterium. GTDB lineage: Bacteria > Pseudomonadota > Gammaproteobacteria > Burkholderiales > Burkholderiaceae_C > CAISIP01. The sequence continues at coordinate 3,021 of JANLQZ010000103.1, read as the reverse complement.
GGCCAGCTTGACGGTGTCGCTGGCCTTCTCGGTGCCGAACACGGTGAGCTCGCGGGTGGCGTTCTTCTGGTGGCGCTGCACGAAGGTGGCGGACTGCACGAACATGCCGCCCGAGCCGCAGGCCAGGTCGCCGATGCGGCCGTGGAAGGGCTGCAAGATCTCGACGATCAGCCGCACGATGCTGGTGGGCGTGAAGAACACGCCGCCCTTCTGGCCCTCCTTCAGCGCGAAGTTGCCCAGGAAGTATTCGTACACCTTGCCGAAGGCATCGCCGTCCAGGTCTACCGAGGCCAGCAGGCGCAGCAGCTCCACCAGCGTGGCGTTGGGCAGCAGGTTGTAGCCGCGCGGCAGCACGCCCTTGAGCTCGGGGTTGTGCTCTTCCACCAGCGACATCGCGGTGGCGATGGCCTTGCCCAGGTTGGCGCCTTCGGTGAGCGTGAGCAGGTGCGAGAACCGCGCTTGTGCCGGCAGGTACAGCACGCCTTCGGCCTGGTAGTCCATGGCCTCCCGCTCGTCGGCGGGGACGCCCCTTGCCGCAAGGGCGGCGTCGGTGTCGGTGAAGCGCTTGTCGGCGTAGCGCAGGAAGATCAGGCCCAGCACCGGCGTGGAGAACTCGGAGGGTTTGAGGCCGGTATTGGCCCAGAGCTGGTCGGCGGTGGCCCAGAGGCGGTTTTCTACGGCTACGAGATCGGAGGCCATGGGGTCCTTGCTGGTGTTTGAGCACTATGGCAGCCGCCGGCGATAACCCCGGACGCCACAGTCAGGAGCCACAAGCGCGAAGCCCCGCGTGGTGCGGGGCTTTCGGCAACTTCCATTTGCAGATAGCCAGTTCGAAGTCAATGTCCTGGCGGAGAGACAGGGATTCGAACCCTGGATACGTTTGACCGTATACCGGATTTCGAGTCCGGCGCATTCGACCACTCTGCCATCTCTCCGGCGGTGACCGGCTGGAATTGTAGCAGCCGGTATGTCGATATTCCGGCCTACGCGGCGCTTGCGAGTTGCTGCAATGCAGCCTCTACAACATCCGCCGTAATGCCATCGGCTGCGGCGATGCGGCCCGCCATGTCGCCCAGCGCGGCGGCGCCTTCCTTTTGCAGGCGTTCGATCGCGATTCCGGCATCCCGGGGCGATTCGAAGCCCGCGCTTTGCAGCAGCAGGTGGCCATGCGCGTCGACCAGCTTGAAGTGGAACTTGCCGTCGCGCTCGCGGTATTGCTTGAATACCGGCAATGCGGCCTTGCCCGCCTTGCCGGTCTTGGCGCTGTCCTGGGACCGCAGGTTGCGCAGGCCGACGGCGTGGCGAAGTTCGGCCATGAACGGTGCCGACAGTCTGCGCGCTTTGGCCGCCCCGGCGAGCAGAATGTCCTCGATGCTGCCCGGGTCGCGTAGCAGTGCTTCGTAACGCGCGCGCATCGGTGCGATCTCGCGGTCGATGCGCTCGAACACGAGCTGTTTGGCGTCGGCCCATCCGATGCCTGCGGCGTAAGACTGGCGCAGCGCCCCGGTTTCCGCGTCGCTGGCGAACGCCTGGTAGATCTGGAACAGCGCCGAGCCGGCGACCTCCTTGGGCTGGCCCGGTGCGCGCGAGTCGGTGACGATGCCGCCAATCAGCTTGCGCAGCTGCTCGCATGGCGCGAACAGCGGTATGTGGTTGTCGTAGCTCTTGCTCATCTTGCGCCCATCCACGCCGGGCAGGGTGGCCACCGATTCCTCGATCACCACTTCGGGCAACACGAAGTGCTGGCCGTAGCGGTGGTTGAAGCTGGCGGCCATGTCGCGCGCCATCTCCAGGTGCTGCACCTGGTCGCGCCCCACCGGTACCTTGTGCGCGTTGAACATCAGGATGTCGGCGCCCATCAACACCGGGTACATGAACAGGCCGGCCGTCACGTCGGAGTCGGTGTCGACGCCGGCGGCCGTGTTCTTGTCGACCGCGGCCTTGTAGGCATGCGCGCGGTTGAGCACGCCCTTGCCGGTGACACAGGTCAGGAACCAGGTCAGCTCGGGGATTTCGGGTATGTCGGACTGGCGGTAGAAGGTCACGCGCTCCGGGTCGAGGCCGGCGGCCAGCCAGCTGGCGGCAATTTCGAGCGTGGAGCGCTGGATGCGCGCAGGCTCCTCTACCTTGATCAGCGCGTGGTAGTCAGCCAGGAAATAAAAGCTCTGCACGTCGGTGCGCAGGCTGGCGCGCACCGACGGCCGAATCGAGCCGACGTAATTGCCGAGGTGGGGAGTGCCGGAGGTGGTGATGCCGGTCAGGAAACGGGTGGAGCTCATGGGCGAAAACAGGAATCGATCATCCGAACACCAGCGAAAACGGTGTCCACAGCAGGTGCAGCAGGCCGAATGTCAGCGCCATCAGCGGCTGCATCCACAGCGTGCTCACGACACCTGCCACCACCAGCGCCATCACCACGAAGAAGCCCCAGGGCTCGATGCGCGATACCAGCTCGGCCTGGCGGTACGGCAGCAGCCCCACCAGTATGCGTCCGCCGTCCAGCGGCGGCAGCGGGAACAGGTTGAACACGAACATCACCACGTTGACCAGCACGCCGCCCTGGCACATTTTGAGGAAGAACATCTCGGTGACGCCGACGCCTTGCAGCACCAGCAACAACGCGCCCCACAAAAAAGCCTGCAGCAGGTTCACGCCGGGGCCTGCCAGCGCCACCCAGACCATGTCGCGCTTGGGGTTGCGCAGGTTGCCGAAACGCACCGGCACCGGCTTGGCATAACCGAACAGGAACGCACCCGAGGTCGCGAAATACAGCATCAGCGGCATCAGTATGGTTCCGACCGGGTCGATGTGCTTGAGCGGATTGAGTGTGATGCGCCCCATCACGTAGGCCGTGTCGTCGCCGAAATGCCGTGCGGCGTATCCATGGGCGGCCTCGTGCACGGTGATGGCAAACAACACCGGCAAGGCGTACAGGACGACGGTCTGGATCAGGTTGGCGATATCCACGGATCGATTGTCTCAGAGTGGGTTGGGCGAAAAATCACAGGCCGAGCGCGGCGA
>JANLQZ010000070.1:0-2727 GCA_031368125.1 Betaproteobacteria bacterium | reverse complement strand
GGGAAAACCGTACTCCCCAAAACCTTCGATCTGCTTGAAGATGCCTTGTGCAAATTCCTCGGTGTAGCCGTTGGCCACCATGCCGCTGACCATGCGGTCATAGAACTTGTGCACGCCGCCCTTGCGTTTCCAGGCCGCCATCGAGCGGCGCAGACTGTCGGATTCACCGGCGCTGAAGCCCGCCGCCAGCATGGCGATCTGCATCACCTGCTCCTGGAAGATCGGCACGCCCAGCGTGCGCTCGAGCGCGGCGCGCAGGCCCGCGCCGGGATAGTCCACCGGCACCAGCCCCTGGCGCCGCTGCAGGTAGGGGTGCACCATGCCGCCTTGTATGGGGCCCGGGCGCACGATGGCGACCTCGATCACCGACTTGAGTCTGTCGGCGAGCCGTTTGCCTGCGTCGTTGCGGTCAATAAACATGGCGGTCTCAATCGGTTGGGTGGCGCGCAACCTTGTTGAAGGTTTGACGCAACGCCCGGTGCCGGCGTTGCGTAATGTCAACCGGGTTCGCAGATGCCGCTCTTCAGGTAGTCGGGCAGGGACTTGCCAGCGGCGGCGCCCGAGAATCCGATGGTCATCTGCATCAGGCCGTTGGTTCTGAACGAGAACAACTCCGCCACCATGGCGCGCATCAGCGCGGCCTGGGCATTGAACTCGCGCAGCGTGACGCCCCATTGACGAGCTGTGCGAGACGAGTTCAAGGCCCCAGGAGTGAAAGACGAGGGAAGTACGTTGAATACCCGGCAATATCTCGCGTCAAGACACTGAGATTTGCCACAGCAGCGTGTGCACCAATGAAAAAATCAGGCAGCGGGAGAAGCCGTGTGCCGCCGCGATGCCGGTACTGACCGAATGCCGTTGCGGCGAGCGCCGCGCATCCCCATGGAAGATTGCTGCGCCGTACCTCATAGACGTCAAGCAGTTCATCCAGTGCGCGAACATCCGGCCCAGGCACAAGCAGTTCGGTATAGATGATCAGGTTGACGTGCAGAGGCGCTCTCTCGCTGCAAAGTTGAAGTTGCTCGACTGCCCAGTCATGCCACGGACTTTCCCTGTCCATGCAGTCAACCCACACGTTGGTGTCTACGAGTACGCCCCCGCTGCCGTCGTAGCTTGCGAGATTAGCGACGACCACGGCGAGGATTGGCTGGCCTTTCGTCGGGACCGCGCAGGAAGTTCATGATCTCCTGCGCGTCGAGTTGCCTGAACTCCGGACTCATGGTGCTGCGCACCTTTGCAGCGGCTGCCCGGAGCTTTGCACGCCTGTCATTGCGCACGTTGCTCGCAACAGGCGTGATGACGATCCTGCTGCCGTCCAGGCTGAAAGAAACCTCGGTGCCAGGGACTACGCCCGCTGCACTACGAATGTGTTTCGGAATCGTGACTTGACCCTTTTCGGAAACAAGCATATGCGGACTCCTTCAGGTCAGGTTGAATCGGAAGTAGGAATCCTACCACCGGCAGCAGCCTGGCCAGCACCTTGCACCGGCCGGCCCTTGTTCCATGCCCGGATGTACCGCGTGCCTAATCCGCCTTGATACCCGGTTGTTAGATCCCCGACTTGTACAGCTCGAAGTCATCGGTGATCGAGGTCTTGTAATCCCTAGCGTTGGAGCCGATTCGAATGACGCCGCACTCCCGCAGCTTGTCTTCTGTCGCGGGCAGCCGAAGGTACCAGTGCGGGTCGCCCGGCGGATTGCACGCGCTGCTCTCGCCCTGCCGGCCGGCTGAGGCACTCAATGGAACTCCCGGCTCTGCGTAGCCAGCCCACCCAGCATGGGCGTCAGGTCCACCAGCCGCTTGGCGATCAGGTGGCGCACTTCACCCCCACTCTGCACATCGCGCTGCCACACGCCGTACACCGCCATCAGGCGTGAGTGCAGCAGTTCGCTGCGCTGCCGCTCGCGCAGGCTTTTCCAGACGATCACGTTCACGCTGCCGGTCTCGTCCTCCAGCGTGACGAAGACCACGCCCTTGGCGGTCTGGGGCTGCTGGCGCATCACCACCAGGCCGCAGGCGCGCACCAGGCGGCCACTGGGCAGATTGCGCAACTGGGCGGCGGTTTGCAGCTTCATGGGGGTCAACTGCTCGCGCAGCAAGGCCAGCGGGTGGCGGCGCAACGTGAGGCCGGTGGCGGCGTAGTCGAACACCACTTCAGTGCCTTCGCTGGCAGCGGGCAGCTCCAGCCAGTCTTCTTCGACCGGCGCGGCCTTGAGCAGGGGCGGTGCGCGCCTGAGCGCCGAGGCGTCCCAGACCTGCTGGCGGCGGTGGCCCGACAGGCTGATGAGTGCGTCGGCGCTGGCCAGTGCCTTGAGGTCGCCGGCATCGAGTTCGGCGCGCAGGGCCAGGTCTTCGGTGCTGGTGAAGGGGGCTTCGGCGCGGGCCTCGACAATGCGTTGTGCCGCCGCCGTGGCCAGGCCGGCCACCAAACACAGGCCCAGGCGCACGGCACGCAGTTCCGCGCCGGCGGGTGGCGCATGGCCCCGGTGTGCATGGCCCCGGTGCGCCTGGCGCGTATCCGCATGCGCAGGCATGGCCGGCACCTCGGGCTCTTCCATGGTGCAATCCCAGTCGCTGCACATCACGTCCACCGCGCGCACCGGCACGCCGTGGCGCTGCGCGTCCTGCACCAGTTGCGAGGGGCTGTAGAAACCCAGTGGCTGGCTGTTGAGCATGGCCGCCAGGAAACACGCCGGCTCGCGGTGCTTGAGCCAGCAGCTCACGTAC
>JANLQZ010000063.1:0-3535 GCA_031368125.1 Betaproteobacteria bacterium | reverse complement strand
CGCCAGCAGTTCGGCCAGCGAGAACGGCTTGGTCAGGTAATCGTCAGCACCCAGTTCCAGCCCCAGCACCCGGTCGAGTTCGGTCGATTTGGCCGTGAGCATCAGGATCGGCGTGCTGCGGCCCCGTGCCCGCAGCGCCTTGCAGACCTCCAGCCCGTCCATGCCCGGCATCATCAGGTCGAGGATCAGCAGGTCGCTGGCGCGTTCGTTCTGGCTCGCCAGCGCGGCCACACCGTCGGCCACGGCGGTCACCTCGTAAGCCGCATTACGCAGGTTCATGACCAGCAGGTCGCGTATGTCGGCCTGGTCTTCGGCCACGAGGATGGTGGGGGACATGCGGTAATTGTCGGCTGGCATGGGCAGTTCTTACGCAAATGTTATCTGGCTGTGATGTTGCGCGATGCTGGCGCGAGGTCGGGCGGGCAAAGTCCACCCCATCGACAACACGAACCCAGGTACCCGAAATGAACGCAGCCGCCGCCTCTTTCTCTCCCGCCTTCAATCCCGCCGCTGGCAACCCGGTGCCGTGGCGTGAAATGTTATCGCACCGGGGTGACCTGGTGCGTTTCGCCAAGGCCAGGCTGCACGACCCGATGCTGGCCGAGGACGTGGTGCACGATGTCTTCGAAGCGGTGTTGTCCGGGCGCGCCGCGTTCGCCGGCCGCTCCGCATTGCGTTCATGGCTGACGGCGATCCTGAAACACAAGATCGTCGACCTGGTGCGCCAGCGCGCGGGCACCGACAGCCTGGACCTGGAGAGCGAAGACGAAGGCGCCATGGCCATCGCCTGCCCGAACGCGCGGCCGGACGAAGTGGCCGAACAACGCGAGCTGCTGGCCCAGGCGCTCAAGCGCATCGACGCCTTGCCGCCGGCGCTGCGCGACGTGATGCGCCTTCGGGTGCTGCAGGACGAGCCGACCGAGCGCGTATGCGCGGCGCTGGCGATCAGCGAGCAGAACCTGTTCGTGCGCCTGCACCGGGCGCGCAAGCAGCTGTTGTCGTAACGCGGCGTTTCGCGCGTTGCACGGTTCGCGACATGACTCGCCAGCGCCAGGCGCACCGGTTGCCATGGCAGCCCATTCGATGTCGGCGCTGGTCCCAGTCGGTGTCTTTGCCGTCCCAGTGGCTGTGATTGCGATCTCTCCGGCTGCCATTGCAGTCCCAGTGGCTGCCATCGCGGGCTCAGTGGCTGTCATTGCGGGCTCGGTGGCTGTCATTGCGGCCCCGGATCGAGCCCGGGGTTGCAGCACCCGCAATCCATGGATCCCGGGGCGAGCCCGGAATGACAAGCGAAGCGAGCCCGGGATGACAAGCGAAGCGAGCCCGGGATGACTGCCGGGGCGAACCCGGGACGACAATCGCGGCGAGCCCGGGATCACCCATGCCGCAGTGGCACCTGCCGTGACTCGGTCGAACACCAATAGAATTCAGGCTCGGGCCGTAAGAATCAGGCTCGGGTTGTAAGAAGCCCGGTAGCGCGCAGACCAAGCGCCACCAGCCAGTCAATCGCAGGGCCCTGCGCCCGGCATAGTCTGGCTGGTTGACTTTCCAACCTGCCATCCTCAAGGAGTGTTTCCAATGAACCAACATGCCATGATCGCCGCCGCCGCGGCTTCCCTGATGTCACTCGCCCTGGTGTCTGCGCCAGTGGCCGCCCAGGAAAAGGATAAATGCTTCGGCATCGCCAAGATGGGGCAGAACGACTGCGCCAACCTGGCCGGCACCCACGACTGCGCCGGCAAGGCCAAGATGGATATGGACAAGGGCGACTGGAAATACGTCGCCAAGGGCACCTGCAAGGACATGAAGGGCATGTCCATGGAAGAAGCCAAGATGGTCAAGAAAAGCTGACCCGGTCCACGCATCCACACTGGCCGTCCACCATGCCTCGCGCGGCAACCGGTTTGCGCGCTGCAGGCCGGTCGAACACCGGTATCGGCTGGCGGCATCCCCACTATGGCGAGTTGCTCGAAAGGCAGCCCGCCATCGGTTTTCTGGAAGTCCATTCGGAGAACTTCTTCGCTGACGGCGGCGCCGCGCTCGAAGTGCTGCGTCAGGGCCGCGCGAGTTATGCGCTCAGCCTGCATGGCGTCGGCTTGTCGCTTGGTTCGGCCGCCGGCATCGACGCATGGCACCTGGCGCGGCTGGCGCGGCTGGTCGAGCAGGTCGAGCCGGTGCGCGTCAGCGACCATGCCAGTTTCGCGCGCGGCAAATTCCGCTCCGGCAGCGGCCTGCGCGATGTGCATGCCGCCGACCTGCTGCCGGTCCCGTTCTCGGCGCAGGCGCTCGATGTGATGGCGGCCAACGTGCAGCAGGTGCAGGAGCGGCTGCGGCGGCCGATCTCGGTCGAGAACCTGTCCGCTTATGTGTGCTGGCCGGACGAGGACCTGGCGGAGCCGGCGTTCCTGTCGGAGCTCGCGCGGCGCACGGGTTGCGGCCTGCTGGTCGACGTGAACAATATTTACGTCAATGCACTCAATGCGCGTATCGCGGGCAACGCCGCCGACCCGCTCGCCGCCTGCCGCGACTGGCTCGACGCGATCGCCGCGCCAGCAGTGACCGAGATCCACCTGGCCGGCCATGCCGACCTGGGCGACATCGTGATCGACGACCACGGCAGCCGTGTCTGCACGCAAGTCTGGGCGCTGTACCGGCATGCGCTGGCGCGCTTCGGCGCGCTGCCCACACTGATCGAATGGGACACCGATATTCCCGCGCTCGACGTGTTGCTGCACGAGGCGCAGTGTGCGGACCGGCTGGGCCTGGAGGCGCTGGCATGACCGCGTCAGGCAGCGCCGGCAACGGCGCATTGCCAGGTGCGCCGCAACGTGGTGCACTGGAAAGCGAACTGGCAGACCAGCAGCAGGCGTTGCTCGACGCGATTTTTGCCCCGTCCTGGACGCAGCATCCACCGGCCGCCGGGCAGGCATCCCAGTCAGACCCATTTTCCGGAGCGCGGGGCTTGCTCGCCTACCGCAGCAACGCCCACGCGCAGGCGGAACGCACGCTGCTGGCGACCTTCCCCGTGATCGCGCAACTGGTCGGAATCGACAGCTTCCATTTGCTGGCGCGCGATTTCTGGCACCAGCATCCGCCCACGCGCGGCGACCTGGCCCAATGGGGCGAAGCGCTGGCGGCATTTCTGCAAGCCAATACGCAACTCGCCGACGAACCCTATCTGGGCGACGTGGCACGCGTCGAGTGGGCCCTGCACCTGGCCGCCGGTGCCGCGGACCGTGCGCCCGCGCCCGCATCCCTCGCGCTGTTGTCGTCCACCACGCCGGATGCGCTGGCACTCGTGCTGGCCAGCGGCACCGCCGTGGTGTGCAGCGCCTATCCGGTGGCGAGCATCGTCACGGCCCACCTGGGCGCGAGCCCGTCGTTGCAGGCAGTCGGCGAGAAACTGCGCGCGCGCGAAGGCGAGTGCGCCTTGGTCTGGCGGCAAGGGTTCAAGCCGCGGGTGGCGCAGTGCAGCGTGCCCGAGGCCGCGCTGGTACAGGCGTTGCTCGACGGCGCGTCGCTGTCGGCGGCGCTC
>JANLQZ010000041.1:0-2355 GCA_031368125.1 Betaproteobacteria bacterium | reverse complement strand
CCGCGCCCACCCTTGAGACTGGAGGTGCGGTTCAGGATCCAGTCGGCCACGAGGTTGACCGAGATGGTCAGCACGCCGATCGCGGCCGCCGGAATCAGCGCCGCCGGAATGCCGAACACGATGCCCTCCTTGTTCTCCTTGACCATGGCGCCCCAGTCCGCGTCCGGCGGCTGTACCCCCAGGCCGAGGAAGGACAGCGCCGAGAGGAACAACACGGCGAAGATGAAACGCAGCCCCAGCTCGGAGATCAGCGGCGTGAGCGCATTGGGCAGGATTTCGGAGAACACGATCCAGCTGGTCTTTTCGCCGCGCAACCGGGCTGCTTCCACGAAATCCATCACGTTGATGTCCACCGCGACCGCGCGCGACAGGCGAAACACGCGGGTCGAATCCAGGATGCCCAGCACCAGCACCAGCACCGTCACCGAGGACGGCAACACCGACAACACCACCAGCGCAAAAATCAGCGTCGGGATGGCCATCAGCAGGTCGACGCCGCGCGACAGCCACTGGTCGAGTTGTCCACCGGTGACCGCCGCCACGAAGCCCAGGGTCGAGCCCATGGTGAACGACAGGGCCGTCGCGGCGCCGGCGATCGTCAAGGTGATCCGCGCGCCATAGATCATGCGCGACAGCAGGTCCCGCCCCAGGTTGTCGGTACCCAGCCAGACCTTGTCCGACGCCGGCGCCCACACATCACCGACCACCTGGCCGTTGCCATAAGGCGCGATCCAGGGCGCAAGAATGGCGACCAGCACGATGCCAACGGTGAACACCAGACCAACCAGCGCGGAAGCAGGGATACGCCGCCACTCAAGCATCGAGAGTGGCCCCCACGCTTGTCACTTCGTGTACTGCGCTGGACGTGCCAACGCCGGAGGCGTCGGCCCTTCGCTCCGTCCCAATCTGCGCCGGCAGACTGGGAGCCGCGGAGCTCAGCCCCCTGGGGGCTAATTTTGGCTTCGCCGCACTTCGTGAGCCTTGGGGCGGCCCGGCGGAAAATTCCCGCGCCCCCACGCTTGTCACTTCGTGTACTGCACTCATTTCGGGTGCCGCAGCCGCGGATTGGACATCACACCGGCGATGTCCGCGATGATGTTCATGCCGATGTAGACCGAGGCGAAAATCAGCCCGCAGGCCTGCACCACCGGCACGTCGCGCGTGGCAACGTGGTCCACCAGGTACTGACCCATGCCGGGGTAGACGAAGATCACCTCCACCACCACCACACCCACCACCAGGAACGCCAGGTTGAGCATCACCACGTTGATGATCGGCGCCAGCGCATTGGGCAGCGCATGGCGGTAGATGACCTGCAGCGCGCTCAGGCCCTTGAGTTCGGCGGTCTCGATGTAGGCCGACTGCATCACGTTGAGGATGGCCGCGCGCGTCATGCGCATCATGTGCGCCAGCACGGCGGTGGTCAGCACGGCCACCGGAAGGACGATCGCTTCCAGCCGGTCGGCCAGCGGCATGCCGTCGAACACGGTGGAAACGCTGGTGACCCATTGCAGCTTGACGGCGAAGAAGTACATCAGCACGTAACCCACAAAGAACTCTGGCAGCGAGGTCGATGCCAGGCCCAGCCCGGAGATCAGCCGGTCGACGAAGCCGTTGCGGTGGCGCACCGCGACCAGTCCCAGCCCGATGGCCAGCGGCACCGACACCACTGCCGCACAGGAAGCGAGAAACAGGGTGTTCGCGAGACGTTTGCCCAGGGCGGCCGAGATGTCCTGTCCGTTGGACAGGGCTTTGCCGAAGTCACCGGTCAGCGCGCCGGTGAACCAGTTCCAGTAACGCACCACCGCCGGTTCGCCCAGGCCCATCTCGCGGCGCAGGTTGGCCAGTGCCTCGGGTGTCGCCGACTGCCCCAGGATGGCCTGGGCCACATCACCGGGCAGCAGCTGCGTGCCGGTGAAGATCAGGATCGAGACACCCACCAGCATCAGCACGCCCAGCAGCAGGCGCTGGGCCACCTGCCTCACCAAGGGTGAGGGCATGGATCAGGCAGGGTTCTCTTCGAGCCAGCATTCGGATGCGGCCATGCCACCCATCAGTTCGGCGTTCGGGTTCTTGACCCAGCCGCCCACCTTGGGGCCGGTGGCATCGATGGTGTCGTTGAACATCGGCACGATCACGCCGCCTTCCTCGTGCACGATCATGGCCATGTCCTTGTACATCTGCTTGCGCTTGGCCTGGTTGAGCTCGCCGCGCGCGGCCACCACCATCTGGTCGAACTTGGGGTTGAAGAAACGCGTGTCGTTCCAGTCGGCGCCGGTGATGTAGGCGGTGGAGTACATCTGGTCCTGCACCGCGCGCCCGCCCCAGTAGGAGGTGGAGAAGGGCTGCTTGTTC
>JANLQZ010000668.1:0-4506 GCA_031368125.1 Betaproteobacteria bacterium | reverse complement strand
CTTCTCGCTGTGCAGCCACTGCACGATGAATCGCGCCGAAAAAAGCCCCTGCCCCAGCAGCCCGACGGCCAGCCAGATCGAATCGATCTCAAACCACTTTTCCATCATTTGTCCTTTGCCGACAGGTGTTCAACAACCGGCACGCGCGCGCGGCGCTGCAGCCACATGACACCCAGAATGTCCACCAGGCCGACCCACAGCCGGTTGTGGATTCCGTAGTGCGATTTGCCATGCTCGCGCGCCCGGTGCACCACCCGGACCGACTCGACCGTGCCGCCTGCACGCCGCACCAGGGCCGGCAGGAAGCGGTGCATGTGGTCGAAATACGGCAGCGCCAGAAAATCCTCGCGCGCAAACAGCTTCAGGCCACAACCGGTATCCGGCGTGGCGTCGCCCAGCAGGCCGGCCCGGATGCCATTGGCAATGCGGGACGACAGGCGGCGTAACCACGTATCCTGGCGTTTGGCCCGCCAGCCGGCGATCAGCACCGGCTGCTGGTCATCCACACGGCGCAATTCGCGCCAGCGCGCCAGCAGGGCCGGAATGTCGGCCGGATGGTTCTGCCCGTCGCCGTCGAGCGTGGCGATCACGGCGCCGCGGGCCTCGCGCACACCGGTGCGCACCGCCGTGCTCTGGCCACAATTGTTGCGGTGCCGCACCACCACCAGCCAGGGGTGCGATTGTGCATAGTCGGACAGGACGCGCGCGGTGTCGTCGCTGCTGCAGTCGTCGACGAACACGGCCTCGAAAGGCGCCGTGCCATCCAGCGCGGCTGCTATTTCATCGAGCAGCGGGACGACGTTGCGCGATTCGTTGTGCACGGGCACAACCACGGTGATTTCTGGAGCCGGTGGGGACATCGCAAGACGCGGGTAGGAAATAACCGCCTATTGTCTCACCCGTCCTGTCCGCGGATCGGCACAAGGGACGGCCCGTGGCGCGTGGTTGCACCATCAAAATGATGTCCGGTACCCGATCGAAAATCCGTGTGGCAACAACGTCATGGTGAAATTCGAGTTGTACTTGTGGCTCAGATATCCGACGGTGCCGCCCAATGCGGCCCCGGCCAGAATGTCGGTCTGCCAGTGCGCCTGGCTTTTCAACCGGCCAATACCGACGTAGACGGGAAGCACCGCGAGCGCCCAGACCGCCGGCGTGTCCTGCTGGTATTCGGCGATGAAGGGCGTGACCACGGCAGTGATGTGCGCCACTTCGCCGCTGGGAAAACTTCGGTCGTGGCGCGACTTGAACCAGGCGTCCGGATCGTTGCCGTTGATCGGGCGCTGGCGCCGGAACACCAATTTCGTACCCTCCGCAGCGACGGCGGTGATCAACATGCTGTCGGTGGCCTGCCAGAAGGTGCGCCCCAGGCGCGTGTCGCCGCCCTCGTAAAGGGCTCCCCCGGCCACGGCAAGGGCCGACAAGGCCTCGAGCGCAGTTTGGTTGGACCGGCTGTAGATACCGGTGTCGGAACGGACCAGCATGTGGTCGATGCCCAAAGGCCCCCCGCCGGCCCAAGCCGATGCACCGAGGACCAGGGTCGGCAAAAAACCAAACCGGTATCGCATGATGGACTCCTGTGACAACGAACGCGGATTGCGCCGTGCGACCCGAGGCATCTCGCCCGCACGCGCGAACCAGTGACCAGTACTCAGAGTCCGCCGTAGACCGTCTCCACCGACATGCGCAGCGCCAGACCATCGGCCACGTCTTTGGAACGCTCGACGTAATAACCCATTCCGGGGGAAGCCCGCAGGTTGTACGGAATGTCGGCGCTGGCGCAATGCTCGAGGATCACCCAAAGCGTCGAGCCCTGCCCGCTGTGGTTGGAATGCCCGCTCGCGTCGAAGTTCTGGCATAACAGCCGGGCCTTGGCCCGGGTGACCGACTTGGGCCGGGTCCCCGGAAACTGGCTGTCGGGCTGGATCACTTCGGTGCCTTCCCCGACAAACCGGTCGGACGACCTGAAATCCTGCCCATGCTGCTGGGGCTGGTCGCTCGCCTCGGCCTTGCGCAGATGCTTCTCGCGCATCGGCCGCACGCGGGCGGTCGGGGCTTCGACCTGGGTGCACGCCATGTAGGCCACCGCACCCGCGAAGAACAACTGCAGCGCCTTGTCGCGCGCCTCGTCTTCCGAATCCGCGTCGACCACCAGGGTCTGGTACTGCTCCTGTACCAGCCGCTCCACGAACACGAAATACTTGCCCGGCACGACCGGGCTGGGCGCCGCCGTCGACTTCTTCATCACATGCTCCTGCGAGGTTGGGCCATGGCCGATCTACCGGGTCTTGCGGTACTGCTCCTGTTTGAGCTCGTCGCGCAGCTGTTCCAGTTGCCGCGCCTGCTGGTTCACCAACACGGCCAGCCAGCCATTGGCGTTGATCATCGCGATCTCCAGCCGCGTCTCCGATGCCGCTTGCTGGACGATCAGGGCCAGAAAAAACAGGATCACCGCCACCAGCGGGGCATCGTAGTAGAGCGCCGCACCACTGGCCGCCAGGAACAGCACCGCAACCAGGAAGATGTCCTTCGCCAGTGTCGCGCGCTTCGATTTTTCGAGCGCGGTCTTGCAGTTGTATTCCTCGAAACTCAGTGCCGCCTCGGGCAGTTGGATCATCTGCAACCCTTCTTCGTACCTGGTGCCGCACACGCCGGCGAAACCCCATGCGTGGTCGGCACGCTGGCCTGGCTTTTTGCACTGTAGTAGCACCGGAGCATACAGGCACACCCGCCGCGCGAGCCGATCAGGGCAGCAACCGGTCCAGCCCGCCCATGTAGCCACGCAGCACCTGCGGCACCGTCACCGAGCCGTCGGCATTCTGGTAGTTCTCCAGCACCGCCACCAGCGTGCGCCCGACCGCCAGGCCCGACCCGTTGAGCGTGTGCACCAGCCCATTGCGTCCCTGCGCATTCTTGAACCGGGCCTGCAACCGACGGGCCTGGAACGCCTCGCAGTTCGACACCGAACTGATCTCGCGGTAGGTATTTTGCGCCGGCAACCAGACTTCGAGGTCGTGCGTCCTGGCCGCGCTTGGCCCCATGTCGCCGCTGCACAGGGCCATCACGCGGTACGGCAGACCGAGCTTCTGCAATATCGCTTCGGCGTGGCGCGTCATGTCCTCCAGCGCCTCGTAGCTCTTGTCGGGATGCACGATCTGCACCATCTCGACCTTGTCGAACTGGTGCTGGCGGATCATGCCGCGCGTGTCGCGCCCGTAGCTTCCGGCCTCGGAGCGAAAACACGCGGTGTGGGCGGTGAGCCGGATCGGCAAAACCGCCTCGGGCACGACCTCGTCGCGCACGAAGTTGGTCAGCGTCACCTCGCTCGTGGGTATCAGGTACAGGGCGGCGTTGTCGCTCGCGTCTTCGCCCTCCTGGCCGCCCTTCCTGACGGCAAACAGCTCGCCCTCGAACTTGGGCAACTGTCCGGTGCCACGCAGCGTCTCGGCGTTGACGATATACGGCGTGTAGCACTCGGTGTAGCCATGTTCCCGCGTGTGGGTGTCGAGCATGAACTGCGCCAGCGCGCGGTGCATGCGGGCGAGGTTGCCCTTCATCACCGTGAAACGCGCGCCCGCCAGCTTCACGCCCAGGTCGAAGTCCAGCCCCAGCGGCGTGCCCACATCCACATGGTCCTTCACCGGGAATGCGAACCCCTTTGGCGTGCCCCATGAACGCAACATGACATTGGCGGTTTCGTCCGCGCCGACCGGCACACTGGCATGCGGCAGGTTCGGCAGCGCCAGCAGCACCGCCTGCAATTCGGACTGGATCTGCTCCAGCCGCGCCGCCGAGGATTCGAGTTCACCCTTCATCGAGGCCACGTCTGCCATCGCGGCATCGACCTGCGGTTGCCCGGCCGGACCCCGGGCCTTGAGCTGGCCGATCTGCTTGCTCAGGGTGTTGCGCCGGGCCTGCAATTCCTCGGTGCGGGTCTGGATCGTCTTGCGTTCGGCTTCGAGTGCGCGGAACACGGCGACGTTGAGAAAAGGCTGTGGTTTTTTGCGCGTCTCCAGGCGGGCCACGGCCGCGTCGAGGTCATTGCGCAGGAGGTTGATATCGAGCATGGCGCCATTTTAGTGAGGCGCCCGGCGACGCATCCAATATCGCCTGACCGAAGCGCGGGCATGGCGGCGGCGCCGCCTGCCGCGTCGCCACGGGCTACAGCTTCAAACCCTTGGGCAACGGGAATTTGACCGTCTCCGGTGTTCCCGCCAGCGTGCGCACCGACACCGCGCCGAGCGCCTTGATGCGGTCGACCACCTGGCGCACCAGGACGTCGGGCGCCGACGCGCCGGCCGTCAGACCCACCCGCTGGCGGCCTTCGAACCAATGCGGCTGCAGTTCCTCGGCGCTGTCGACCAAGTAGCTCTCGGTGCCCAGCTTGCGCGCCACTTCGCGCAACCGGTTGCTGTTGGAGCTGGTAGGGCTGCCGACCACGATCACCACATCCACCTGCGGGCTCAGCAGCTTGACCGCGTCCTGGCGGTTTTGCGTGGCGTAACA